>JAZUFS010000059.1:0-2638 GCA_045640805.1 Treponemataceae bacterium | reverse complement strand
GCTTTGACTTCGCTTATAGAAGAGTTGTCCGCAAAGAAGGCACCTGACGCTTCCAAGGCATGCGCGCCGCTTAAGCTTGCTGACATAGGCTCAGGCGGCGGCTGTCCCGGCATTCCGCTCGCAATTGCGTTCCCGAACCAGCATTTTACGCTTGTTGAGCGCATGGACAAGCGGTGCGTCTTTCTTGAAAGCGTCGTGAAAAAACTCAATCTCACCAACGTCACCGTAGCATGCACCGCCGCCGATGCGGTCGCTTCCGAAAGCTTTGACCTTGAAGTGTTCCGCGCCTTCCATCCGTTTGACAAGAAGATAATCACGCTGCTCTTCCGCATGTTGAAAAAGGGCGGCGCGCTCGCAGCCTACAAGGCACGCGAAGAGAAGATACTTGCTGAAATGGATGAAATCAAGCCGTTCATCAATGGCTACGAGAAAATAAAACTGACCGTGCCGTTCCTGGAAGACCACGAGCGGCACCTGGTTGTCATCAGAAAATAAAGCTTTGTGCGCTTCACCTCTATCGGGACAAAAAAAACCGCACACTTGAAATAAAGCGTGCGGCCTTCCTCTTATTTTAGGATATTTCTCAGCGATTCTGGGTCATATCGTATGTTCTTGAAAGTAGTCCATCTGGACAAGACACGAGATATCCTCTGAATTCTACTTCCTGTCCTTTAGATGCAGCCCCCAAAACATCGTCATTTGTGTAAAGAACAAACATGTTCAACATGTTAATAGAAGTCAGATCCATATGCTCTTCATCAAATGCAGTAATCTTATACTTGTAATCAGGATACAATTTGCTGGTATTAACTGCAACTTCATTTACAGGAAGATCAAATGACAACTCAATATCAGAAATCTTTTCCATAAATGCTTCTTTCTGCACAGATGTCATTCTGTCCATGTTTGAAGTGATAAAATAAGGGTTACTGAAGAGAGCCTTCTTTGTATCATTATATGCCTGTTCATCATTCATGCATTCAGGAAGGTATGTATTGAAAACATTCTCTACAGGGCGGAAATCAAACATACTGCTGAACTTTGATGTATAACTCCATGAACCATCTCCGACTGGCTTTGTATAACAATCACTGAGGGAATACTGCAGCGTTCCATCGGGGGCAAGTTGAACTGTCAAAGTAAACTTAGCGAGATTAAGTCCGTCTGCATGCTGAACATTATTGATAACATAAGTATTATTGACAATATCAATACTTTCAAATTCAGCATCCTTAAACTTGTTGTTCTCCCTCATAACAACATCACAGATAGCAGGATACAAGTCTTTTGAACCGTCATATACATACTGCGGGGCAAGTTCAACTTGCATTGACGCGCATCCTGTCAGAACTGCAGCAAGTAGCATAAAAGCTGCAATCAGTTTCACATTCTTTTTCATATACACTCCTCATAATCGTGCAATTGCACATTACTGTACATATTATAGGTGTTATTGCACTTTTTTTCAACATAAAATAGTACAGTTGCACTATAAAAAGAATGTGAGTATAAAAGAAACTATACGGGATGAAATGGCATATCAAAATCTCACTGCAAAAGAATTGGCAGAAAGAGCCGGTATCAGTATAAATACTTTAAATATGTATATTGGGCAGCGAGAATCCATTCCAGCGGTTGATATAGCTTATAAAATAACCAGTGCCCTTAATATCCCATTAGAAAAATTGGTCACAACAGATACCGAATCCACAAAAACAAAACAGACTCGAGACGAAGTAAAACAGAGAATAAGTTCAGAACTTGATAAAATGACTGATCACCAGGTTGAGTGCTTTTATCGGATTTTTAAGTCTTATATCTCAGTGATATAATCTTTTCCAATATGCCCGCGCAACTCAGTCCGCGAACATGAGCGGCACGAACTTCTGCACGCTCTTGTTCCAGAAATCCATGTCGTGGTTGCCGTCAGTCTCCCAGTACGTGTGGGGAACGCCCTGCTCTTCAAGGAAGGCGTGCATGGCGCGGTTTTCTTTTATCAGGAAGTCATCATATCCGACAGACATGAAAATCTCGGGCATCTGCTTGCCTTCCCTCTTGATCTTCTTTACGAGCGTTTCCGGATTATTCTCGCTTTCAAGCAGTTTCTCAGGCTCACCGAAACATTCGCGGTAGTAGTCATAGTTACCCATGTCATTGCCCTTACCCGGCTTCATCGCCGCGACCTCGTGATGAATGAACGCAGATGAAAGAGGCGCCGCCTTGCTGAACGTCTCTGGATATGCAAGCGCCGTGTGCAGTGCGCCGAAACCGCCCATCGAAAGGCCCATGATGTACGTATCTTCGCGTTTCATTGCGAGGCCGAACGTGCGGCGCACATAGTCAACAAGCTCAACGCCGACAAATGTCTGGAACGCGTGCCCCGTAGAAAGGCCGTCAAGATAGAAGCTGTTTTCTGCAGTCGGTGCAACAACCGCGAAGTTGTATTTGATGCACAGGTCTTCCGGCACCCAGTTGTCGCCTTTTCCCGTGTATCCGTGAAGCAGGAATAGCGTCTTCATCGGCCGCTTCTGCTGCGGTGTTTTCTCCGGCTGAGGACAGTCCGTGCGCGGGTCGTTAGGAATGCACATCTTGAACGATGTCCAGCGGTGCAGTGAGTTTGCATACAGTTCTATATTGA
>JAZUFS010000058.1:0-3519 GCA_045640805.1 Treponemataceae bacterium | reverse complement strand
TACAAGGGTGACTTCTGCATTGAATCGTTCGACCCGCGAGTCATAAAGGATGTGCGCGCTCTCCGCCCGGATATCATGCGCGGTCAGCTTGCACAGAACTTCATTCTGCATCCGGAAGGGCTTCCAAAGTGGCAGCGCTTTGTGTTGACTCATCTCTGGTTTAATGTACTTACCAAGCCTGATTTTATGGCATACCGTTTTGAAGATCGTTCCGACAAGTGGGTGCGACGGTCTGTCGACAAGAAGGGCGCACAGGAGTTCTCCTGGACGATTGCCTCAAAAGCAGACTTCGACGCCTGTCGTGCCGCCGGAAGCATTCCGATTTTCGAGCGGTTTGACCCCAGGGACTAGGGGACGGTTCTCTGTTCTGTCTGCCCGTGACTATGTGACTAGGGTGTGACTAGGGGACGGTTCTCTATCTCCAGGAGAAAAGAATGTTTGTTGTTCGAAAAGCCCTTATTGATGATATGCCTGTGTTGCTCGAGATTTACGCTCGCGCCCGTCGTTTCATGAAAGAGCAGGGAAACGAAAGCCAGTGGGGGCTGCCATCACCAGGCAAGAAACTCTGGCCGTCTGAAGAAGCGCTCGAAGCGAACATCGTTGCCGGCACGCAGTACGTGCTTGAGCTTTGCTCAGAAGAAGGGGCAGAGTGCGCCTTGAGCGCTACACCGGCATCAATTGTGGCGACCTTTTGCTACACTCACGGTCACGATCCGCTCTACGACACGATTTACGACGGTGCGTGGCCTGACAACGACGACTACGGCGTCCTTCACATGATGGCGTCAGCCGGCACGGTACGCGGCGTTGGCAAAGCTGTTTTTGCCTGGACGCTTGAGCAGTGCCCGACACTAAGGATAGACACCCATCCCAACAATAAGCCGATGCGTGCACTGCTTGAAAAAAGCGGATTTACCTATTGTGGCAAAGTTGATATGTATTCAGTTCAGAATGATGACGTTACGCGCGTCTGTTATATTAAAAAAGCGTGATTTTCCAGAGAACCGTCCCCTGATTTCTTGCTTTCAAAATCTGTTCTTCATGACACCAATCGTTTTCTAGCTTCAATAATAATGCGTCGTGATGTTCCCGTTAATCTGCTGATTTGATTAATTGACAACCCTTTTTTCCTGAGTTTCATCAGAATGAGAGACTTCCAGGGGTTATCAAGATTTTGAAAATCCGCAACAGTGTTTCCTCCGAAGATATTCCACATTATTTCTTTCGCTTTTCTGTCGGTAACCCGAGAAATCCGATACAATTCATTATCCATGAAACAGTCTTGATTTCGTTCTGTTGTGAATTGTTTCAGCTGCTTTTTTGGCATCATAGACAGTATCATGTGAGTGTTTACCAGAAGAGATTTTCCATGCATATAGTCACGATAACTGCTGTCTTTGGATTTCTCTGGATTTGAGCAAATTCCTGCTTTGACTGGATTCAGATGTATATATCGAAGGACTTGATGAAGTTGTTTGTCAGAGGTGATTGGTTCGCTTTTGTACCTGTCCTGAAAAAGATGGCCTGTGCGATCATATTTTGTATTGAAATAATATGCATAGGCCGTGTTCAAACGTCTGAACACGGATTGAAGTTCATAATCCCCTAGTTTTAGTAATAAGTGTGCATGATTTCCCATCATGCAATATCCAAGCAGCTTGAAGTGGCATATTTTTTTGTAACGTAACAGTAATGAAAGAAACGTGTCCTTGTCTTCTTCATCCTCAAAGATGGACTGTCTGTTTATTCCTCTGATCATAATGTGATATGTCCTGCTTTCGCAGAGAACTCTGGCTTTTCTTGGCATAGCGAACTCCGTTGTTGGAAATGTGAGAGTAATGATTAACTCTTCATGTATTTATTATTCGCTGTCGCTTGCGTAAAATTTCTTTTTTTTGAGTCTGTTTATTGAGAACCGTCCCCTTGTCCACAGATGAGAGACCTGAAGTGAGAGACCTGGAGAACCGTCCCCTGGTCCCTCTTGCGCTTTCTCGCATTTAGCGGAGTATTTTGCGGAAACTGATTGAATTCCGCTCTTTTTTTGTGATAAAATGCGGTGCATCAAGGAAGAGCATCTGCATCCTGCAGAACTCCTGAGGAGAAAAAAACATCATGGAAAAGAGACCTGATTCAATGGAGCGCATCACAAATGAAGCGCTGGCGAAGTCATTTATCGACGAACAGATTGCAGCCATCAAGGCACAGGTAGGAAACAAGAAAGTCCTGCTCGCACTTTCAGGCGGCGTTGACTCATCAGTCGTTGCAGCACTTCTCATCAAGGCTATCGGACAGAATCTTGTCTGCGTTCACGTCAATCACGGTCTTCTCCGCAAGGGTGAGCCGGAAGAAGTTATCGAGGTTTTCAGAAACCAGATGAACGCAAACCTCGTTTATGTTGATGCAACAGACCGCTTCCTCAACCTGCTCAAGGATGTTGTGGAACCGGAGAAAAAGAGAAAGATCATCGGCGGCGAGTTCATCAACGTTTTCGCTGAGGAAGCCGCAAAGCAGGAAGGCATTGAGTTCCTGGCACAGGGCACAATCTATCCGGATATTCTTGAAAGTGATGGCGTAAAGGCACATCACAATGTTGGTGGTCTTCCTGAAGAACTCAACTTTGAGCTTGTTGAGCCAATCAAGTTCCTGTACAAGGATGAGGTTCGCGTCGTAGGTAAGGCACTCGGCCTTCCAGACCACATGGTTTACCGCCAGCCGTTCCCGGGACCGGGACTCGGTGTACGCTGCACAGGCGCCATCACACGTGACCGCCTTGAAGCACTCCGCGAAGCTGATGCAATCGTCCGCGAGGAGATTGAGAAGCTCCCACAGACACCATGGCAGTACTTCTGCGCTATTCCTGACATGCAGTCAACAGGCATCAAGTACGTAAACGGAAAGGGCGAGCGCTACATGGGCTGGGCCTGCGTCATCCGCGCCGTAAACACAACAGACGCCGTAAAGGTAACTGTTCCTGAAATCCCGTTCGCATCTCTGTGTGCAATGCGCGACAAGATCGTCCAGATTCCTGGCATCAACCGCGTTCTCTGGGATATCTCAGAAAAGCCAGTTGCAACTATAGAATGGGAATAAAATGATGTCACGGGTGTGACATCATTTTATTAACGACAAGCGCTTGCTCGCCAAAGGGCTCGCATTATTTTGCTGTGCAAAATAAACGCGCTTCTCGGGAGAAACGATTGCTCGCAAAAGGGCTTCTCGTTTTGCTTTTTGGAAAAGGCTCCGCCGGAAAGGGTGGGGCCTTTTTTTGAACCAGGGGACGGTTCTCTAGTGAAGGGGACGTGAGAGATGCTTTCAGGATACAATGACTTACCGCCAGACATAAAAGAGCAGATATTTCGTGTCGTTGAAATCTGGAAAAGACACATGCAGGACGACCTTACCGGCGTTTATCTGCACGGTTCAATCTGCCTTGATGCTTTTGAACCGGAATCCGGTGACATCGACATTCTTGTTGTTGTGGCGCGTACTCTTTCTGTTGCCGAACGACTTGCTCTTGCA
>JAZUFS010000057.1:0-2815 GCA_045640805.1 Treponemataceae bacterium | reverse complement strand
AGAAGCAGGCGTTCAGCACGAATGAATGGGCAGCGACGCTTTCAGCCGCCCGCCTGCCTTCTGAGCAGATGAATGACTTGTCAGCAAACACAGCTTCAGCAAGCGCTCCCCGTCTCGTTGCGTTCGGCGCAGTCTGGCCCCACAGCGAAGCATGGCGCGAACAGGTCGACCAGGCAGCGTCACTCGGCTTGAAAGGCATCAAGTTCCATCCCGAATATCAGCAGTTCACCGTGGATGACGAGAAGTATTTCCCGATGTACGACTACATCCTTTCAAAAGGCATGCACATTCTGTTCCACGCAGGCTATGACCCTGGCTACCCGCCGCCGTTCCACAGCAGCCCCGCCCAGTTTGCGCGCATCATCAAAGCGCTGGGAGACACGCGCGGCAGCATCATTCTCGCCCATCTCGGCAGTTCGCGTATGTGGGACGATGTCGAAAGCGAAATTGCGGGGCTTAACTGCTACATAGACACATCCATGGGCTTCTTCGATTACGGCAAAGAGCAGTTCCTGCGCATCGCCCGAAAGCACGGCACAGACCGCATTCTTTTCGCGACCGACTCGCCGTGGAGCAACGCTCATGACGAAATAAAAGCCCTCCGCTCACTGACAGAAGGCTCTGAAGTAGGTGCCGCTCTCACATCCGAAGAAGTTGACGCCATTCTTGGCGGAAACGCAGCGCGCCTGCTGGCATAAAAAAAAGGGGCTTTTCAGCCCCTTTCTAATTTTATTTAGATTTCATCGTGTAAACGCCTACCCAGTCATCCGGGCAGCCGTTCGTGATGTATTCATCACAGCGGTTGATGAACTCAAGACACGGACTGTAGTCACGCAGTTCGTTGTTGAACACGTTCGCCTCAGGGTCAAGAATTGACTGGTAAACGCGCTCCGGCCAGATGTCGAACGCCTGGCGGAACATGACCTTAGCGCCTTCAAAGTCGCGTGCAAAGTACTTGTCCATTGCAGCGTTGAATACGTTGACGCTTTCAATCTGCTCCTTGGAACATTCTTCCTTAAGACCGACGACATTGAACAGCTGGACAGGGTCCTTAATACCGATAACGAGTACGCGGTCGAGCTTTCTTGCAAGCAGGCGGCCTTCGCATTCGCCTTCGTTGGCAGCGCGCCAGGTGAACTCTGAAACGCAGATCCATGTCTGATATGCCTTGTTAACACCTTCAAGACGGGCAGCAAGGTTAACGTTTGTACCCATCATGGTGTAGTTCTTCTTGTTATCGGTACCCATGTTACCGACGACCATTTCACCGGTGTTAAGACCGATACGTGTTGCAAGCGGCAGAACGATGCGGTTAAGAACTTTCTCTTCGCCGTTAGGACCAATCTTTGGAACGCCCTTCAGGAAGATGCGTCCGTCTTCAATCATCTGCTGGTTGAACTTTGCTTCAGCTGCCTTCATGCGGATTGCAGCAACACAGGCCTGATATGCATTGTGCTCAACCGGCATAGGTGCGCCCCAGAAACCGATGATTGCATCACCTTCGTACTTATCGATTGTACCTTTCTTTTCAAGGATAACGTCAGAAAGCAATGTCAGGTATTCGTTCAGGATTTCAACAAGGAACGCAGCGTCTACACGCTCCGAAATGGTAGAGAAGCTTCGGATATCAGTGAAGATTGCCGTACAGTTGAACACATCACCACCAAGCTTAAGCATGGCAGGGTTCTTCATGATTTCATCAACGACGTCTCCTGAAACGTACGTACTGAACGTACTGCGCAGGAAGCTCTTATCCTTTTCAGATGCCATGAAGCGCAGGATAACCAGGCCCAATGACGAAACAATGGATATGAGCATAGGCGTGAACATCTGGATGTACACACTCCACAGAACCATCGGCAGGATGAACAGAGCCAGCAGACCGAGGTTTGCAACAATCAGCGTGATGTTTGCACCGGCAGTCTTGAGCTTTCTTCCAAGCCATGTCGCAACCAGCATGATGAGGGAAGCGAAAATGATTCCGAAGAACCATGGCAGCGGAGTAATGAATTCCTCGTTCATGATTGTGTTGTAAACGTTTGCGTGGGTACCGACGTTCGGGTAGTGGCCTTCATACGGTGTGGTACCCAAATCGGTTGATGCAGAAGCTGTATGACCGACAATACAGAACGCACCGTCAATTTTTTCTTTCAAATCTGCATAATTGGATTCGTATGAATTTAGATTTGCTTCGATATTCGCAAAAACAGTCTGGAAACCGGTAAGACTGTCTTCTGTTCCCTGTCCTTCATCAATTAATTCCTGAATTCGACCGTACAGTTCCTGCTGAACATCTTCATCAAGAAGCATGTGGCAGATTTCAAAGAATTCCTGACGTGCTGCAAAATACTCTTCATACCGCTCATCCTGACGTGAATCGCCATCCATTGAAGCGAGCAGTTCCTCTTTCATTGCAGTAAGTACATCATACTGAGGAACAAGATAATCAAGAATATTAGAGTAGGTAAGAGCCATCCAGTCAGAACCGCGTACACGGTATCTTGTATCTGACTGTATTGCTTTCAGATAGTCAACAAGAGCCTGTTCCTGTTCATCAAGGTATCTGAAGTTTATGACAGGCACGTTTTTAAAGCTGTCATCAAAGCCGTCAGTAATCCAGTTAACGACCATGTTTCCGTCATCATCAAGCGGAATAGTAATATCGCGTACAGCTTTTCCTTCCTGATGGCAGTTATGCAGGATCATCTTGTAACGTGTTCTTTCAATTGATTCAGGATTCAGAATCTTGAGCATTGGTGCAAACACAAGCTGAGGAACATACAGGTCTTCATACGGGATGACAAGCTTTACGCGG
>JAZUFS010000056.1:0-1666 GCA_045640805.1 Treponemataceae bacterium | reverse complement strand
GATGCCGTCAGCCAGCGCATTGAAGAAAACGGGCACGCAGTAAAGATGCGTAACACCATGTTTCTGACAGGTTGAAAGAATCGTGTTGACACTTTTGTCTTTTAAGTATACGAGCGTTTTGCCCGTGCAGGCGTAAAGCAGGTAAACAACCGAGAAACCGAATACATGATGGAACGGAAGAAATGCCAGCAATTTGCAAGGCTTATCCTCGATGAACGGCATGTCGGGATTGTTGTGTTTTGCCTCGTCGAAACTCAGCATGTGATTTGCGATAGTCTGCGAATCATAAAGGAAAATGCGGCTCTTGCCCGTGGTACCGGAAGTGCATAAAGCAACGTATTTGCCCCATTTTTCTTCGCCCTGAGGAAGACCACTCTTTAATAGTTCAGCAGCGTCAATAAATTTTTTGTCGCAGCCCGGAAGCGGTTTTGCCGCAACATAAGACTCTGCGCGTGCCTCGGCGAGAAGCCTGACATTTGCAGAATCATCAATCATGGGATTTAAAAGAAGCGGAATATTTCCACTCATCAAAATGCCCCAGAGAAGAACCGGCCAATCCATGCACGTATCATAATAAAGGCCGATGAACTTGCCTTCATCTTTTATGCCCATCGACTGAAGCGCGCCGCACGCTGCCTTTGACATGGTAATGTATTCACGATAAGTACGCTTGATTTCATTGCCGTTTTTGTCTGTCATTTCGGCGGCAACATCATCATTGAAACGCTCCATCATATGGAACATAGCACCATAACTTGAATCCTTCTTAAGTAAATCTAAAGTTTCATTCCAAACGTTCTTCATAACTCTAAACCTCAAAATTTAATAATACATCGCCAGTGACATAATTCCGTTCGTGCGAATGTTCATCCCGCGGTTTCCGTCCTTGTTGCACAAACAGCCACTTCCTGTGAAGTGACTGCATCTGCATATGCGATTTCAATTATTCTTTTACTGCTATGACCTCGACTTCTACCAGTCCGTTTCTCGGAAGTGCACCGACCTGATAAGCTATTCTTGCAGGATATGGTTCGGTAAAGAAATCAGCATACACCTCATTCATATCGCTAAAGTCCGCGATGTCTTTGAGCAGCACCGTTGTTTTGACAACATCATTCATCGTGTAACCGGCTGCTTCGAGAATGTTCTTTATGTTCGTGAGCGACTGTTTTGTCTGCGCCTTAGCGTTATCTCCGATGATTTCTCCGGTAGCCGGATTAAATGCCAGCTGTCCCGAAACATAAATCGTATTGCCGGATTGTATTGCCTGTGAATAAGGACCGATAGCTGCAGGTGCATTACCTGATTTCACTTCTTTATTTGCCATATCAAACCTCCGAAAAAAACTGAACATCATCTACCATTCTAATTATATCATATAGCAACGAGCCAGACGCAAATATATTTTCGTCTGACCGTCACCGGAGATGCGGCCTACGGGAAGAAATATCGTTCCGGGACGCACCCGGCGGGCCGGGGACTGCGCCACCGTGGGGCCTACAGCGTGGATGGGGTGATGGCAGATGCCATTGTTTCCTCGGCCCGCCATCTCTTCTTTGGTGGAGGTGGTGGCAAATGGCTCTTCAACAGTACTTTGCCCACGCCACGCGCCTGCGACACTGCGCCGGTGAGGGGGCAATCGGCCACCCGATACCTTGCTGACCAC
>JAZUFS010000055.1:0-3978 GCA_045640805.1 Treponemataceae bacterium | reverse complement strand
CATATCAACGACGATGGCAATCTTCATCGGATCAGAATTATCCTTGAACTTCTTCGCAAGCTCCTGTTTACGTGTCTTGTTGCCGATTATTGCGCGCCATTCTTCTGGATCCTTGTTGCTTTCAGTCATGACGACAGCGATTTTGGCGTCATCACCGGGAACGGTAATTTGCTTTGAACCGATCGCTACCTGAGTTGTCGTTCCTGCCCACGAAGGACGCAATTCAAGGATGCGGTTGTAGATTTTCATGGCAATTGACCTGCTGTACGCAACAATCATTGCCTTTCCGGTATACAGGTACTGGCGTTCGTTTTCGTAGTGATCAAGAATATCATCAACAAGAGAGTTTATTGTCTTTTCATGGCCCAGAATTTCTTCCATCCTGCTCAGTTCATGCTTGCTTTTTTCAATGACTTCATCATCAGTATTCTGCGCAAGCACACTGTATTCATTATCAATCTGGGCAAGAACGGTATCATCAAGTTTCAGCTTGATGACACGGCTTTCGTAATACACAGGACGAGTTGCACCATCCTGCACAGCCTGCGTCATATCGTACACATCGATGTAATCACCAAAAACTTCAATTGTGCTGCGGTCTTCTCGTGAAATCGGCGTTCCTGTAAAGCCGATATAGCTGGCGTTTGGAAGACTGTCGCGGATGATTCGTGCAGTACCGATTGTACGCCGTGCAATCAGGTTACCCTGCTCGTCTTTATAAGTCTTGATTTTCTCAGTAAGTCCATACTGACCGCGGTGGGCTTCATCAGCCATGACGATGATGTTACGCCGTTCACTGAGCGGCTCAGAAGACTCCTCAAACTTCTGCATCGTCGTAAAGATGATGCCGTTCGCCTTTCTTCCTTCCAAAAGAGATTTCAGATGTTCGCGGCTTTCTGCCTGTACGGGTTCCTGCCGCAGAAAGTCCTTACAGTTGCTGAACTGGGCGTACAGCTGGTTATCAAGGTCATTACGGTCGGTGATGACTACAATGGTCGGAGAATCAACTGCCTGCTGCAGAAGATGCGCATAGAAAACCATGGAAAGTGACTTACCGGAACCCTGCGTATGCCAGAAAACGCCGATTTTTCCATCCCCAGATACAGCGATTTTTGTACGTTCAACAGCTTTTCTGACAGCAAAATATTGATGATATCCTGCAAGAATCTTATAAGCGTTAATGCCTTCGTTGTTGAAGCAGATGAAGTTTTTTATGATGTCTAGCAACCGTTCTTTCTGGAATATGCCTTCAAAGAAAGTGGTAAAATCTGCAAATGCTGTCGATTCAAGCGTTCCGTCTTTTGTCTTCCACTCCATGAAACGGTCTTCACCGGATGTGATGGTTCCTGCTTTAGAAGTAAGCTGGTCAGACATGACGCAGATGCAGTTATAGATGAACATGGAAGGAATTTCCTGCATGTAATTGCGTATCTGGGTGTATGCCTCGCTTGCATCTGTCTGGTCACGGCTTGGTGATTTCAGTTCAAAAAGGCAGACAGGAAGTCCGTTCAGAAACAGTAGAATGTCCGGCCGCTTGTTTGAGTTTTCAATAAATGTCCACTGATTTGCGACAATGAATGAGTTATTGTTTACGTTCTTAAAGTCAGCAATGTAAATGATGTCAGATTTTGTCTCACCATGTACAGAAAAAGATACTTCAATGCCGTTTTGAAGGTATTCCATGAAGAGCGCATTCTTCTTTACAAGCTCCGCATTCTCAAAAGTACGCAGTTTTGAAAGCGCTTCGCCTATTGCGGCAGGATCAGCCTTTGGATTTATGCGGCGGATGGAATCTTCAAGAACAGAATCATACAGCGGAGAATGCCAGTCGCGGTCGATATCCGGGCCGTACACGTGTTCGTAGCCGAGAGTATCACGGAACAGTTCAATTAATGCATTTTCGTAGGATTCTTCTGTATATGCGGACATGAGCTACTCCTCCACCAACCAGTCAATCAAGTTTTTATGTATAATTCCATTTTGCGAAAAATCAAACTTGTCCAAAGAAAGAACGTACTTAGGGTAGTTATCATGGACACTGTCGTATGCTCCAAATTCCCGAGTCACAGTTTCTTCAGTGGCAAGAAGGTAGCACACCTGGAAGTAAAGCTTTTCATTTCCTTTTGTAGCAATAAAGTCAATCTCAGCATTTTTTAGTATGCCAATATAAACTTCATAACCACGATTCAACAATTCATTATAAACTATATTTTCAAGGCTGGCACCAATATCAATCTTCTGGGAATGAATTCGGGCAAAACTCACATCGGTGAGATAATACTTTTCCAAAGTAGAAAGAACTTTTTTCCCCTGAATGTCATAACGCGGAATCTTGTTCATAACGCAGGAATTTATAATAAAGGAAAGATAATTGTACAATGATTCTTTTGAGCAATCCCGTTTTTCAGATTTAAGAAAATTGACGATGGAAGTTCCAGAAAAAATCTGAGACATGTTAATTGAAAGATATGCAAAAATTTTATTCAGCAGATCGATATTCTGAATTTTATAGCGGGCAATAATATCTTTCAGAACAATTGAATCATACAGATCAGACAAAAAAGTCTTAAGTTCTTCTTCACTATGCATGCTAAACCGCTGAGGCATTCCTCCCCAACGGATATAATCCATAAGAGCGGCATCGTCTGCTTTTTCAACTCCCTGAATTTCAAGAGCCTCTGTAAAACTGAATGGAAGAATCTTAAAAGTAACATATCGGCCAGAAAGTACCGTTGCATGTTCACCAGACAACAGTTTGGCATTGGAACCGGTAATAAAAATGCTGGTGTTCAAAAGGCGGAACGAATTGATGGCTTTTTCAAAGTTTGCTACATTCTGAATTTCATCAAAAAACAGATAATACTTCTGGTCATCAGTAATAAGATTTTTTACATGCTCGTAAAGAGACATTTCATCCGTAAGATGAGCAAACTGTAGGTCTTCAAAATTGATGAAAATCTTGTGGGAACCATCCGCCTGAATTTCATCTGCAATCTGCTTAAGAATAACAGATTTTCCACAGCGACGGATTCCAATCAGAACCTTTACAAGTTCATTTTCATAAAATGGCCGTATTTTTTTTAGCCAGCTTTCTCGTATTATCATACTTATAGGATAGACTAAAAATGCAAAAAATGCAACTTGTACGGGTGTAACGTACCAAAAATGAAGTTTGAGGAGATTTTTCGATGTGGGGAAAACTGCTGTTTAATGCTTTTTTACTTGCTATTACCAAAACAAGAACCTATATTAATTGTATCCAGTTTTGAAACTTCATAAAAAATACTCAGGAAACTAGGTTTGATTACAACAAACAAAGTATGGAGGTGAAATAATATCAAGTTTTTATTCCAAAAAATATCAAGACTTATGAAGAATACGAAACAATATTGGCTCGTATTGAAGAAATTTTTCACTCAGAACCAGGAACACCTTAATTTGATGAGAAGAAACTCCTTGTAACTCCCGTTGTAAAATATGAAGATGAAAAGTATCCCTTTGAAACTCTAGATCCTATTCCTACAATAAAATTCTGATAAAAAAAAACTTTTTTGACAGTATGACTATTGAAATATACAAAAAAGGCTAAATCTTATGCCAAACAGTTGCTTATCCCAGAAGATATCTGGAAAAATGGACATGTAAATGAATACTCAAATATTAGTGACATTGTATATTTTGCAGAAAACTTACAAATCAGCCCTGCAATTCCTGCTGGTAGAATCAGATATGAAACTAAGAATTATAAGATGTTTACTGGGTTGATTGGAAACAGGACTGTGAAGAAGATGTTTAAGGAGTAAGAAGTGAAAGTTTGGATTTTTTTATTTGATATTATCAAGAGAATACATCATTGGGGGGTATCAAAAACACTATTTCTACCTAATTACGGATTAGTATTTCTTTCAAATATTGTTCTTTGTAAAATTTTTAGCAGTTTATTTACTAGTACTAAAATGAATTTCTTTTTGATTTTGG
>JAZUFS010000054.1:0-2569 GCA_045640805.1 Treponemataceae bacterium | reverse complement strand
GACATGGTACAGCCAAAGCCAGAGAGCAGGAAAATCGGCGCGAACAGCCGCGTATACGTGACGCAGTAGCCTTTCACCGAGTCAGCGACGCCCATCAGCGTGAATACAAGCGGAGACGCAAACGTCCAGAACAGGAACATGAGCACCGGCAGCACGTTGTGGAAGACGAACATGCTGGCCGCATACTCCTGCGCTTTTTCAATCTTTCCCTCGCCCACAGACTGGCTTATCAGGATTGAGGAGCCCATGCCCAGCGCGAAATTCACCGACATTGTGGTCCAGAGCGGGGCCGTCGCATTGCCGACCGCGCTCATGAAAAGTACATCCAGACGGCCAAGAAAAATCTTGTCTATCAGCATCTGGATGTTGCTGATGACGTTGCTGAGCATTATGGGAACTGCAATCTGAAGCAGGCGTTTCTTATATTCTTTCATGGTCTTCATTTAGCGCGAAATTGCGCCTGCTGTCAATAAGTCTCTACCAGGCGTTCATGAACCAGAGAACCGTCCCCTGGTTCACGACTCCGTAGCCTAGGGGACGGTTCTCTAGTATACTATCTTCATGAATTACAGATTCGCTGAAGAAAAAGATACCGCGCTCATCCTCAAGTTTATAAGAGCGCTTGCTGAATATGAAAAGATGGCTGACCAGGTTGTCGCCGACGAGCCTACGCTCCGGCACTGGATTTTTGAAGAGAAAAAGGCTGAAGTCATTTTTGCGCTTGAAAATGGAAAAGAAGTCGGCTTTGCACTCTTCTTCCATAACTTTTCGACGTTCCTCGGACGCGCAGGCATCTACCTTGAAGACCTCTTCGTGCTGCCCGAATACCGTGGCAAAGGCTACGGCAAGGGGCTCATCACGACGCTCGCGCAGATTGCCGTACAGCGTGGATGCGGCCGTCTTGAGTGGTGGTGCCTCGACTGGAACAAGCCGAGCATCGACTTCTATCTGTCACTCGGAGCAGAGCCAATGAGCGACTGGACCGTCTACCGCATCGCAGGCGACACGCTCGCCCGGCTCGGCGCGAACTAGCATGTACTAGAGAACCGTCCCCTAGTACACGAGAACGACGACGCTCTTTGCGGGCACTTCGACGCTGCCTGAAATCCAGGTCTTGTCTTCTTTCAGGTGCACATCCTCAGGCGCGCGTTTCAGACACACCTCAAGGTTGCTCATAATGCCGGGACCGAGCACCTTGTTGCCGACCGCCGTATTTACGGCATCGGTGGCGACGACATGCTTTGCTTCTCCGCTGGCTGCTGCGAGCGTGACAAGCACGGCGGCTGTTGAAAGCGGCGCGCCGGCTTCATCGGCAAGTGAAAGCGTCTGCTCTTCATCCGCTCCGTTTACAATCTTCAGGATTCTCTTATCCCCGTTCTTCACAGCAGAGACATAGAGCTTGTTCTCGCGGAGTGCCTTCTCCTGACCGGCAAGATCGAGCGCCTCAGTTCCCGCGTAGTCGCTGAAAATCTTCTGCACGTACCAGCTCGGCGTAAGCACGACCTTCTCTGCGTCAAACCAGATGAGGTCAGGAGTCCACTGAGAATGGCCGATGCGGTTGAAAAGCGGCGCATAAGACGCAAGACGTACCAAATCACCGTTCCGCTCCATGCCCGTCATCATGGCGGCTTCTGCAACCGCACCTTCTACTGAGTTGGACAGGTTCGCATCGTGGGCGGCGTATTCGCCTGAGAAAACGTATACATCACGCGGATAGTCGTCGTACATGGCGACATTGTCGTACAGCCACTCGGGAGCGACATAATAGTGCTCATCAACTGCCCAGGCAAAATCCTTGTTTTTCTTACCTTCTTCATGATAGAACTGCCACGCCGCCGTGTGGAACGGATGCTGGATAAACGGACCCGCCGTTCCAAGGCACTTCATCTCAGGGTAGCGCTCGTGAATGGCCTTCTCAAACGCCCTGTAGCGCGGAGCAAGATCAACGGCACCGCTTTCCCACTGCTCGTTTCCGATGGCGAGCATATCCATGTTGAACGGCTCCGGATGGCCCATGTCGGCGCGGAGCTTACCCCACTTTGAGGTGACCGGGCCGTTTGCAAACTCAATCAGATCAAGCGCGTCCTGCACATATTCCTGAAATTCAGGTGAATCGACGGGAACAGTCTCGTAGGAGCGGAACTGGCACGCGACGCCGATGTTCAGGACTGGAACCGGCTTACAGCGGCGCATCTCTGAAGAAAGCAGCTCGCACAGCAGGAAGTACTCGTAAAAGCCGATGCCGTAACTCTGCATGTAATGGCAGTCCTGCATCTCCCACTGGCCGATCGTGTTGCCGCCCTGCACCGCCCAAAGGCTCGTGTTTATCTTGCGGTCAACGAGCGGGCCGACAGTCTTCTTCCACTGATAGCGGCGCATTATGCTCGTACCTTCGACGATACAGCCGCCCGGGAAGCGGAGGAACGCCGGATGAAGGTCAGCGAGCGCCTGGAACAGGTCCTTTCTGAACACGCCCGCAACGGCATCTGACGGGATGAGCGAAATAAGGTCGAACTCGACTGAGCCCGCTTCCGTCAGGTGCAGCTCAAAGCGGCCGCCTGAAACGTCA
>JAZUFS010000053.1:0-2659 GCA_045640805.1 Treponemataceae bacterium | reverse complement strand
CGCGTAAAGCAGCTTCTTCTTTGAAAGTACATACGTGAAAAGCGGGAACACGCCGTCAAGCTCTGAAAAGAGCTGTTTTTCACGGCACGTTGTACACACATCATGCTCTGACAAAAGCGGTCGCCCGCAGTGAATGCACCTGCGCGTGACATCATCCGCAGCGGCAGCTTCCCCGTCCAGAAGTTTCTTACACGCAGTGCACAGACTTATGGCATACGACTGCCCGCCACAAAGGACGCATGGAGAAGGACTTACCGTGGCAGACAATGTTCCGCGAAGGCATTTTACTAAGGTACGACCTGCCACAAACAGAAAACTCTTTACGGCAGGAATTACATGAAAAGAATGCGCTTTGTCTGAATATGGTTTCATGCCTTATTTTACGAACAGGCATGCGTCTTTTTTCAGATTTTACGTGTAAATCAACGTCCCGAAAGCGCTTTTTTCCAGCGGGCAACTGCTTGCAGAGCCTGAAGCGGTGTCATGTCATCTGGTTCCAGGGAAAGAATTTCATCCAGGATAAGCTCTTCGTCAGAGAAAAGGCCTGCCTCGCGTGTGGCTGGCTGTGCAGGAGCAGCCTCTGTCGGGATATTGTGGTCGGCAGCATCGCCCATGTTCTCAAGTACCTGCTCTGCGCGTTTGATTACGGCAGAAGGGACTCCCGCGAGTTTTGCAACGTGAATACCGTACGAATTCTCGACAGCGCCTTCTTTAATATGCTTCAGGAACACAATGTTTCCGTCATTTTCAAGCACTTCAAGGCACAGAAGCTGCAGGAGCGGATGCACCATGCGGGTGAGTTCGTGGTAATGAGTTGCAAAGAACGTTTTTGCCTTTATGGTGTTTAAGAGATGCTCAGAAACTGCCCACGCGATGGCAAGACCGTCTTCCGTAGATGTTCCGCGTCCGACTTCATCCATAATGACGAGGCTCTTTTCAGTGGCAGAACGCAGGATGCGTGCTGTTTCCGTCATTTCGACCAGAAAGGTTGATTCACCGCGGGCAAGGTTGTCGGAGGCACCTACACGGCAGAAAATACGGTCAACGGCGCCTATATGGGCACGCTTCGCCGGAACGAAAGAACCGGTCTGAGCCAGCAGAACGATAAGCGCATTCTGTCTCAGGTAGGTACTTTTTCCGGCCATATTGGGACCTGTAACAAGGGCGAAGCGCTTTTCTGTCAGATTCGCATCATTCGGAACAAATGAAAGCGCCTCCATGTGATGTTCCACGACAGGGTGTCTGCCTTTCTCAATTTCAAGGACAGAACTTTCATCGACGACAGGGCGCACCCAGTTCTGGACAAGAGCTGCATGTGCAAGAGCCGTCGTCACGTCAAGTTCTGCAATTTCAGCAGCTACTTTCAGAAGATAGCGTACCGCACCGGCAATCTTTGTCCTGAGTTCAAGGAACAGGCGTTTTTCAGTCTCGATGATGTTTTCATTTGCACTAACCAGTTCCTGCTCAAGTTCCTGCAATCGGGCACTTGTGTACCTGTCACCGTTTACAAGAGCACGTCTCAGAATGAAATGTTCGGGAACTGCATCAAGCTTGCCCTTGCTGACTTCCATGTAGTAACCGAGATTTCTGTTATAGCGGATACGGAGGTTGTTTATTCCCGTCTTCTGTTTTTCTTCAGCAAGATAGTCTTCAAGATAGTTGTTGAAGTTTTTCTGCAGGTCACGAAGCTTGTCCAGTTCCTCAGACCACCCTTCCCGTATGATTCCACCGTCAGAAAGAACGGTTGAAGGATCATCAAGGATGGCATTTGAAATATCCGTAATAATTGCATTTGACGTCTCAAGCTCGACACCATTAATAAGTGACAGGGATGAAACGAGATCCCGCACACGAACGAATCCGGCAAGGCTGTTCTTCAGCGCGACAAGATCTTTTGCGTGAGCACGTTCCATGGCAATGCGGCTTGCAAGACGTTCCACATCAAGAATATGTGACAGTTCGTCACGTACAAACTGCAGTTTGTGTCTGTCATTGTAGAACAGTTCAACACGATCCTGCCGTGTCTTTATTGCTGCAATGTCGCGCAACGGGTACAGGAGGCGTGTCTTCATGAGACGGCTTCCCATGGCAGTTACCGTGTGCTGCACAGTCTCAAGCAGGGAGTACTGACTTGTACCGTCACGCTGATTGGAAACTACTTCCAGACTGCGGCGGCTTGCATCATCAATAAGGACGAACTGCTCATCAGAAAGGACTGTCAGGTTAGTTACCTGCGGCAATCCGTTTTCCGGGTGCATGGGAGATGCCGTACGGGAAACATATTCCAGAAGGTACCCTGCCGCTGCAATTTCTGCTGATTTTTCAGTCAGTGAGAACGGGGCAAGGCTTGTCATGGAAAACTGGTCAAGAAGACGCTTATATCCGAGTTCCTGCGAAAAATGCCAGTCCTGTTCCCAGGAAACGGCCATATTTGGGAATGCTTCCAGGACGAGTTTTACATCAGGATTGATCTCAAGGGAAGCGGAAATAATAAGTTCGGAAGGAGAAACACGGCCGAGATGCTTAGAGAACTCCTCTGCCATTTCTGAAACGGGCCAGCTTGCAGAGAAGAATGCTCCCGTAGAAATATCTATGTATGAAAATGATGCTTCCGTCTTTTTGACAGGTGAAAGTCGGATCGTAGCCATGTCGTTCTGTG
>JAZUFS010000052.1:0-20898 GCA_045640805.1 Treponemataceae bacterium | reverse complement strand
TCCCTGAATGCCAAGCTCGGCTAAAAAGTTTCTGCTTTCCCTGAAGGAAATTACAAGCGCCTTGCTCTCATCAATTGGGGAATAGTTAGCACCAAACTGTTTAGCAAAGATTGTATCTGAAAAGTGTAAATGCGGTTTCTGATTTTCAAGGACAACAAGCTTGATGCCAAGTTTAGTCAGTTCTGAAACAAGTCCCATATGGTCCGGATGGTAGTGGGAACATAAAACGTATTTAATCTGGGAAGTGGTGAGGCCGTTTTGTTTAAGGCATTTGTAAAACGGATTCAGCATTCCCGCCATGTCTGTATCAAACAAAAGCCCGTTAATGTGAAAAGTATTTGTGTTTCCGTATTTAAGTTTATTGAGTTGCATGGTAATCCTGTTATTTAATCTTCTTCAAAATGCAAATCGATGCTGCCAATAATTTTTCCTTCATGAATAATCACAAAATCAAGATCGTCTGTAAGGCCTTTTTCCCGCTTTTCAATAACGCTTTTAAAGTAATAGGCAGTTAACTGGGGAAAAGAACACGATGCTAAATACATTAGTCAAGCTGACCAATCAATGCAAGTGTATATCAGTTAGTCAAGTTTTCTTCTTTCTGAAAAAACGTAAGATAGAGTATAATTATACCGGTTATGGAGAGGACAATGGTATATTACGAAGATGATACAATGATAGTCCGTACTATGGAGAGTATGGATGCCCGGATATTTACAGATGAATTCACAGCTCAGGGGTGGCATCCTGAAATCTCGGGATATATGTCGAGGCTGAACGATCAGTCTGAAGGGAAATGCATTGCGCTGACTGCGTTATTTGAAGGATGTCCGGCTGGTTATGTATATGTATATCTCTGTGCGGAAGAAGGGCCGTTTAAGGGAAGTAACTGGCCGATTATCGTCGATTTCAATGTGCTGAAAAAGTATCAGAGAAGGGGTATAGGAAAGCGCTTGATGGATGTCGCAGAACAGATTGCTGCAACGTATGCAGATACCGTCTGTCTTGGCGTAGGCCTGGCTGACAGTTATGGCTCTGCCCAGCGGATGTATGTAAAACGTGGATATATCCCGGATGGTTCCGGAATCTGGTATCAGAATAAGCAATGTGTTCAATATGAGACGGTGTGCACTGTTGATGATGATCTGATACTGTTCTTATCTAAAAAGTTAAGATAGAAAGCAGGACTGAGAACATATGATGGCATCCTTGTGAACTGCCTTGGTTTACTGTATAGTTAAATCATGTATGACTGGCTTTTTTTCGATCTTGACGGCACGCTGACTGACCCGGCTGAGGGTATAACAAACTCTGTGGTTCATGCACTTGAATGCTTGGGCTATGAGGTTCCTTCCTACGAAATGCTCTGCACGTTCATTGGTCCGCCGCTTAACGATTCGTTCCACAACATCGGGGGTGTCCCTGAAGACCGTCTGCCTGAGGCCATCTTCAAATACCGTGAGTACTTTTCTACAAAAGGCATTTTCGAAAACAAGGTATATCCTGGCATAGCGGATATGCTTGACCGCCTTCAGAAAGCGGGAAAGAAGCTTGTTGTCGCGACTTCAAAGCCGGAAGATTATTCAGTCCGCATCATCGAGCACTTTGGCCTTGCGCGTTTCTTTGAGAATGTCTGTGGCAGCTGCATGGATGAGACCCGCACCCGTAAGGATGAGGTCATTGAGTATGCCCTTGAGCGGAACGCCATAACTGACAAAAGCCGCGTGCTCATGATTGGCGACAGAAAACACGACATTATTGGCGCACACGAGAACGGCATTGCCTGCTGCGGTGTGCTGTACGGCTACGGCCCGCTTTCAGAACTGCAGGAACATGGCGCCGATATGATAGCTGCAAACCTTGCTGAACTAGAGAAAATCTGCCTGAAATAAACAAAGCGCCTTTGCTGAATACCCTAAATCTATTGTAAATAAAGACTTGCGGGGGGGGGCGAACTCTGCTATACTTGGTGTGGACTGACACCTGAAAACATGTTTTTTACTGTCGGTTTTCTTATTTCTATATCGGGAGTAAAAAATGAAAAAAGTCTTTTTCGTATCATTAATCGTATTGGCTTTTCTGTTGATGATTGGATGCCCTCATCCTGATTCACCATCATCAAAAAAATCAGACGAAAGCAAGTTTGTTACTATCAGCGAACGTGAAGTCGGAATGGAATATTTTGAAGTAGGATTCCGCTATAGTGGAACGCAGAAAGTAGACCATTGGGAATTGTATCTGTATGAAAATCCTGACGACACTTCATCAACAAAATCGGATTGGGATCCAAAATATAATTACAGCAAATTCACAGGCTTACTGCCGGGACACGAATATACACTTAAAGCAGACGTAGTATTCAGCGGATATGATAAATGTTCGGTAACAAAGAAAATATCCACACTTCCAAAAGCTGCTCCTGTGATTACCGGAAAGTTTTCATCAACGAAAGACTATAAAACCATAGACACAAAAGTTACTGTCAGCTGGAACGAAATCGGCTCGTTTACGAAAAAAGTTGAGTTGTATCGTTCTGATTCAGAAACAGGCGATTATGTATTGGTTGGAACAGATAATTATCCTTCAAACAATTCGTCAATTTCAGATGCTTCCATAAAAGAGAATAAGTCGTACTGGTATAAAGTGATGGTATATGAAAAGCCTGGCGAAGAATATGTGAAGTTTGGCGAAAGTGCAGCTGTTGAAGTGCAGACGGGAGCAGCTGTACCACGGGCTTTTGAAGAAAATGATGTTATCTGCAGAAAGGGAATTACAACGCTGTCATTTACGTGGCCTGAGGTAGAGGGCGTCCAGAAGTATTCCATCATCCTGAAAAAAGGTACGTATTCGTTTTCTCAGGTTACTGTCGAGGAAAAGGATGTAACTGAAAATACCTATGTTTTCAAGGGACTTCAGCCAGATACAGAGTATGAGTTCGGCATTTCTGTAACGACGGCAGGTGGCACAAGCAGTAATACTGAAATTGCCAAAAAAACTGCTTCTGCAAAATTGTCGTATTCTGACAAAGTAGCTGTAACACCTGAACAGACACAGGCTCTGTATACAATTCCTGTACATTTTGAAGAGACAACTGACTGTACGGTTACCTTTACGTTACGTAAATCTTCTTCTGAAACAAGTGATGTCATTATGGACCTTGGCGAACTTGATAATTTTAAGTTCATCAGAACAGCTCTTTCTCCTGCAACATATTACACTACATCTTCGTCTGGAAAAGAATCTGGCTATGTGCATATGAGTGTCACATATAAGGATGAAAATGGTAACGATAAAACCGTAACGAGTTATCTTGATGCTGGTTCATTCTGCACTAAGAATCTTGCTCCGCCGACTAATCTGCGAATCGAATCAATTTCTAAAACAGAAGTAACTGTCACATTTGAAGAAATTAAAGAAGAAGAGAAACTTGGAAAGATACCGAAATATTCAATCTGTGCGTATACAAACAATAATCAGATAGCAAAAGACAGTTCCGGACACTCTATTATTGAATCTGCAAATCACTCACCAATTACGCTCACTGGTTTGACTAAGGGGACAGAGTATATTTTCAAGGTAGAAACCACGTTCGATGGGGCTACCAGTTTAGCTCCAAGGGAAGCTGCATGTATAACCGGACATACAGAGTCGGGTATTCAGCAGAAACCTGTCGTGCAGTTGAGGGAAGTGAAGCCGGACAGCAGTGAGGCTTACCTTCAGGGCGTTTATACATACATAAAGGCTGAATGGGATTCACTTGATGCAACAGAAGGTGTTGTACCGGAGAATCTTGTATATGGAGTTGAGTACAAGATTTTCGAGCACAGTCAGTACAGTCACCCGCTCGCTGAAGGCAGTACTTCAGAGAATCCTGTTAACCGGATATTAACGGGTACAGGAAGACTGAATGACAAGTTCCTGGTAAATGGCGGTAATACGTATACCGTCCGCGTGTATGCGTATGACAAGAACGAACCGGACGATATCGTGTATTCCGAGCCGAAGAAAATCAATCTTGAGAAGATTAACGACCGCGATATGTATGCGGCGCTGACCTATACACAGGAGTTTGCTGATCATGTCGGAAATGGAGCACAGGCTGGTGATGTCGTAGATTTCACAGAAAAGAAGGTTTGGGAAGGAGAAGGTTCAATACGTTCTGTTCAGGGAAGCTATAACATTGGCTTCCTGCAGTTGTTGGGAAAGATACCGTCATCAAAGTATCTGTTCCCTTCCATTGATGGACTTAAATTCGTTTCTTTCAAATTCAACCTTGAGAAAGCCATTGAGAACAGTTCGTTTGATACAGTAACGAGTGTTCCAAGAATCATCTTCCTTGACAGGCATGCTTTCAGTATGCAGGAAAGCGATTACGGCTATTTTGATGGTGTCTACTTTATCATTCCTAATAAACCGGGCACAATCTTGAATGAAGTTAAGGATGATTTCTACAGTAACCTGAAAATGCCGTTCTTCTTTAATAATCAGACATCTAAGTCCCCGAATGATGTTGGTCTTGAAGTTGATGAAGATTGGATTTTTAACAACAGTGTTTACATAGGTGTAAGCCAGGTTACTGCTGGCAATATAGGTTTCAGCTACTACTACTGATGTATCAGGACAGATAAAAAAAAGACGCTTCGAAACGAAGCGTCTTTTTTTTATTTACTTTCATATCCCAGTGCCGCAAGGATGCAGCATCCAAAGATAGTGCTTTTTACTCAGTTGGTCTCTTCTTCAGTGACTTGCTTTCTGTAATAGCCTGACCTTCGCCGACCTGCTGCTCCATAAGAGCGCGTACCTTAAGAGGCAGACCGAATAGGGTGATGAAGCCCTGTGCATCTTTGTGGTCGTACAAATCACCTGTTGTGAAGGATGCGATGTTCTCGTTGTAGAGGCTGTACTTTGAGTATGAGCCTGCACCGCGGATTGAACCCTTGTACAGTTTCAGGTTTACCCAGCCTGTG
Source organism: Treponemataceae bacterium (assembly GCA_045640805.1). GTDB lineage: Bacteria > Spirochaetota > Spirochaetia > Treponematales > Treponemataceae > Treponema_I. The sequence goes on along the minus strand of JAZUFS010000052.1, from coordinate 15,931 downwards.
CATGTTTCCTGTGTCTTGTCGATGAAAGCCATGCAGGAATCCATGAGTGTGGTGAACCACTTTCCGTCGTAAATCAGTTCAGACATACGCAGGGAAATCTGCTGCTTGAAGTGGTAGGTGTCTCTGTCGAGGCAGAGATGGTCAATCATTTCGTGTGCAGCGTAGAGGATTGCTCCACCTGGTGTTTCGTATACACCGCGGCTCTTCATACCGACACAGCGGTTTTCGCAGATATCAACAAGGCCGACACCGTTTCTGCCGCCAATCTTATTGAGCTCGAGCATCATTTCAAGAGCGCCCATCTTCTTGCCGTTTACAGCAACTGGAACACCTTTCTCAAACTCAATCTTTACATATTCGCCAGCTTCAGGAGCTTCCTCTGGAACTGTGGTGAGCTGAAGCATGTGCTTGTAGTTTGGCTCGTTTTCTGTCTTCTCGAGCTCAAGACCTTCGTGTGAAAGGTGCCAGATGTTCTCATCGCGTGAATATGACTGGTCCTTCTTCATAGGAACTTCAAGACCGCGGTCTTCAAGGAACTTGATTTCAGCGTCGCGGCTGTCCATGTTCCACTTGTCATCGCGCCATGCTGCAATAACCTTCAGGTCCGGAGCAAATGCCTTAATGGCGAGCTCAAAGCGGATCTGGTCATTTCCCTTTCCTGTAGCACCGTGGCAGATAGCAACTGCACCTTCCTGGCGAGCGTACTCAACAAGAATCTTTCCGATGAGCGGACGTGCTGTTGAAGTACCGAGCAGGTACTGGTCTTCATATTTGCAATTAGCCTTTACTGCCGGCCAGATATAGTCTGTGATGTATTCTTCGCGTGCATCAACAACGTAGCATGCTGAAGCACCTGTCTTAAGGGCACGGTCCTTAATCTTCTTCCAGTCGTCTCCCTGACCGACGTCGATACAGACAGCAATTACGTCGTAATCGTAGTTTTCCTTGAGCCATGGGATGATAACAGTTGTATCAAGTCCACCAGAATAAGCAAGAATGACCTTGTCCTTTGCCATATATACACCTCTTATTCAAAAAGTTGCAAAATTATGCATAAAAATGCATGAAATATACTCGAATTATACTGATTATGCATTTTTATGTAAATAGGTTTGGGGAAAATTAGAAAATGTACCAGACGCCTGGCTGCACGAATCCCATGAAACCGTCTGCTTCCGGGGTCTTTTTTGCGGCTGATCCGTTGTAGTGGACGAGCATCATCTTTGCTTTTGTAGCTTCATCCAGTGTTTCGAGCTGGCGGTATGACGCATGTACGCCTTCTGCCAATCCGCTGACGTCACAGTCGTGAATTATCAGTTCGACAGGGTAGTTGTCCTGGAAATACTTGAGGTACTCCGGTCTGAACTGACTGTCACTTGAGAACAGAATGCGGTTATCAATGAGAATGCCGTAAGAAATCTGTGACTGCCTGAAAGAATTTGCCTTGGTAGTAATGTGCTTGGTGCGGAATATCTTCAGGTTGATACTGCCAATGTTAGTTTCGTACATCTCAAATGGCTTACGTGCAATCAATTCCGGCTTTATCTGGTCGAAATAGTCATGCAGCTTCATGTGACCTTCTTCACTGTAATGAAGTCCGCCTTTGATTGACTGCTTCCATAAGAGTTTCTTGAACTTGTCGGTAATGATGAGGTTCAGTTTTTTCTTCGCGACATACCGGCCGGCAAGGGCAAACTCTTCAAGACTGCCGATGTGGTCAGCGTGAGGATGTGTCACGAAAATATTTCTGATGGCCGTTATTGGCGTATTGTAATTCTTTTCGAGTGCGTATGTACAAAGCGTACCACAGTCAACGAGGACATGTTCATCGCCTTTTACAATGAGGAAGTTAGTCTGAAAGTATTTTTTAGAAAATGCGCTTCCTGTACCGATGAAAAACAGAGAAAGTTTTCCATCATTTGTCAGCTGCAATGTATCATTGAACGCACTTGTAATCATTGGAGTATATTATAGCACAAAAAACGATTTATGTAAGGGTCAGTTCAAATTGAAACTGCCGATGACCTTCTGGTACTCAGTAGCATTCCATCCGTTAATAAGCTGCTGTTTTCCTTTTTCAACCTCAGCTTCTGTCGGAAGCCACGGATATGTGTCTTTCAGTTGTGAAAGAAGATATACACCCTGTGTTTCAAGATTATACTCATCCGGCTGCAGTGAAATAGCTTCAGAAAGAAGTGTCGGTGCAGCATCTTCATAAGGAGTTGATGTCAGTGTTTCGTGATTCGTAACAAGCCAGCGGTCCTTTTCCCAGCTGATGGTAATCAGGTCTGTCTGGTCAATGTATGAGAATTCTTCATTACCCATGTTATAGACAATGTAGTAGTGAACTTCCCAGGTAAATGCATCAGTAATATCTGCAGGACCTTCTGACGGCGGTTCGTTTCCTTTAGGAGTGAACGTCAGATTTGTCAGTCCGTAGACATAGGTGCCGGTCAGTTCTTTTGTGCTGAACCACTGGTTAGTTGTGTAGAATCCCATACCTTCATATGACTGGCGCATTTTTGCAGTTACAAACATCGTTGAAAGATAGGTAGACATGGATTCAGCGCAGTCATCTGTGTGCGTCGCGTCAAAATTTGTGGTGTCAAGCTGGTCAAAGGAATCGTAGAACATGGCAAGAACTTCAGCAGGTTCCATTCCGATAGTTGTCGGAAGATCAAGCTTGTCCCTGATGAAGGTAACAACGAAAAACAGCAGTACAAGCGCGGCAATGGTACCCCATTTTAAGGCGAGACTGTTCTGGCGTACGAATCGTGTCTTCTTCAGTTTTTTCTGCTGTCTTATATATTCGCCGGAAAGCGTGTAATTGGACAGGTTCCTGCTTTCGTAGCTGAAAAGTTCTGGCAGTGGAACACTGGGAGTTTCTTCGGCCGCATTCCGTTTAGAGTTTTTTCTCTTTTTCTGCTTTGCAGTTTCCTGAACAGGAGCTTTCTTGGTAAGATTGATGTATATGGCATTGAACAAATCGTCAACTGCCTTTTTACCATTATTTTCATCTACGCCGTTCAGTGTACAGAACCAGTTGAGCGGAATGAAGTTCCTGTCAAAGTAGTCTGCTGCGCGAAGCTGGGTATCTTCCTGCGGGAAAGCAGTCCGGCCGCTTACGTAGCGATATGCATAGCAGGATAGCGTAAACCGCCATGCATCAAGGGGCGAAAGTCCTGTGTTTTTCCAGCATCCTGCAAACTTGGACGAGTCTCTGTCTGAGCGGGAATCAAGCGCACGGATGAAGATGTTTTCAGGAAGCAGCAGAATGCGGCCGTCTTCAGCGACGAGTGTGCCAAGCGGGCCGTTGTCAGGCAGGTAAACGCCTTTCTCTGCAGCGTCTTCAACTGCGACAGAAAGCGTGTTTACGGCTTTTCTGAACTGCTCACGTGCTGCCTGTGCGGCTTCCTGATCGCTGCCTTCTGCTTCATCCATGATTGAAAGCAACGGCTTACCGTCAAATGCTTCACCATCCACATAGACAGAGTAGACCTTGCGGCCTGGGGCAATGTCTTCGTGGGACCCCGTCCATCTCCATTCAGCATATTCCACAGTCCCGTCATTTGAAATGGAGATGATTACGCCCGCCTCAGTCTGATGCTGGGACAGTTTTGCCTGTCCTGCCTCACGTGCTGAAAGTGCGGTATCAATTGTAAGTCCTTCTGGTGTTACTGTAAGTAAGCCGTCGCCATATGTCATCAGCGTGTTCCTTCTGGTGAGTACAGATATTTGAAGTAATCCATATCGGTGCTCAGTGTTGCATCAAAGTTTTTGAAAGTTTCCTTATATGATTCAAGGCTCTTCCAGAATGTGTAGAATTCAGGATCAAGTGCATATGCTTCTGCATAGATGCGTGTTGCCTCTGCATCAGCATTACCTTTGATCTCTTCTGATTTGGAGTATGCTTCAGATTCAATGGTGAGCTTATCCTTTTCAAGCTTACCAAGGTAATCTGCCTTGCGTCCTTCACCGACTGAGCGGTATGCCTGTGCGACCTGGTTACGTTCCTTGATCATGCGGCTGTACACACTGTCAGTCATTTCGTCAGAGTACTTGATCTGGCGTGGCAGTACGTCGATAAGGTCGATACCGTAGCCTGAAATTGTCTTGCGAGCTTCTGCAGCCATTTCAAGACTCAGCTGGCGGCGACCCTTTGTGACTGTCTCACTCGTCGTCTTAGCATTGATGAGAGAGTCAATCTGTGCTGCTGTCTCATCTTCCAGTCCCTCAGTCGTTTCTGAGGCACTTTCTTCGTTGATGATGTTTGACGTACGGACAATTTCACTCAGTCTGTTCTGCGTGACAATGGTACGTGTAGCTGAATCGATGATGTCACTGATTCTGTTGTATGCGTTGTCCAGTGTCTTGAATGACTTGTAGAACTGGACAGGATCTTCAATCTGCCAGCGGCTTGTCGTATCTACGATGATGAACTGGTTTTCCTTTGTAGGAATGCGCTGTGGATCACCGTCGAGTGACAGAATCAGTTTAGGATATGTTGTTACAACGTCAATGAACGGTACCTTGAAGTAAAGGCCTGCTTCTGTGTGTGAGTTGACGATTTCACCGAAACGGGTAACGACAACCTGATAGCCTTCATTAACAATATACAGAGGTCCCATCATGAAGAAGATGATGAGGAGTCCGGCAATAACAGCAAGTGTAATCCAGAATTTTTTCATGTCAGTTACCTCCGTTACCTGTCAGAGTCTTTACAGGAAGGACATTGTCCAGTTCACTGTCGATGAGCGTCTGTCCGCTCTTGCTCTTGAACAGTTCATCCATTGTTTCAAGGTACAGACGCTCACGGGTAATTTCCGGAGCCTTCTTGTATTCTTCGTAAACGGAAACGAAGCGTGCAACATCACCCTGTGCCTTGTTTACGCGTTCTACAGCATATCCTTCTGCGACCTTGACCTGCTGGTCTGCCTGTCCCTGTGCAAGAGGAATCTCCTTGTTGTAGGCTTCCTTTCCTTCGTTGATGTAGCGCTCCATATCCTGGCTCGCCTTGTTGACATCTTCGAATGCATCCTGAACGCCTGTCGGAGGCACAATGTTCTGCAGCTTTACGCTTTCGACCTTGATTCCAAGACCGAGTGCGTCGAAGTTCTGATTCATTGTGGTAAGGGCAGCTTCCTCAATATTGGTGCGTTCTGCACTCATTACTGCGAGGATTGCACGGTCGCCGACAAGTGTATTTACGACTGACTGTGAAATGTCGCGGATTGTCTGTGTGCGTTCCTTGACATTAAACAGCCATGCAGCCGGGTCTACGATGTAATACTGGATAATCCACTCAACATCGACAATGTTAAGGTCGCCGGTAAGCATTGTGGATTCGCTTGTAATGCCGTTGTTATACTGGTTCTGTGTTCCAGCCTTAACTGTCCTGAAACCGAACTGCTCGGTCTGAACTGCCTTCTGTCCCGGTACATTGTAGCTTTTGTCGATACCGAACGGCAGCTTGAAGTGAAGTCCGGCACCTACTGTTGAATAGTACTTGCCAAGACGTGTAATGACAGCCTGTTCTGTTTCATCAACGACAAAGAAACTTGTGCTGACGATTACTACGGCGAAAATTGCAATCAGAATGAGGATTGCAAATGCCGGAGTAAAGTTGTGCTTTTTCTTCGGGCGGATGACGTTCTCGTCTCCGTTTTCATTTGTGTCCATGCGCTCCCTCCTGGAGAGTTTCGGGTATTTTAACCCATTTAAAGATACTGATTAAACACGTAAAAAACAAGAAAAAAAGACTGAATATTGTAAAAAAATATACCGTCAACGGCTCTGTCTTCAGTCTGAACGTTCTGCAGTTTCTGCGAATGGTTCAGTAACCTGACCGTTATACAGCTGCTTCGGGTAAATCGTGAGGTGAAGCCGTTTTTCCATGCGTGAAAGCTGCCTCATTTCGTGGGCATCGCCTATCATGACATTTATTCCTGTAGCACCTGCACGTGCGGTACGGCCTGCTCTGTGAATGAAAAAATCGTCATTGACAGGTACGTCCATCTGGATGATGTGAGTTACGCCTGGAAAATCAAGGCCGCGGCTTGCAAGGTCGCTTGTCACGAGGATTGTTGCCTTTCCAGACCGGAAGCGGTCAATGGCGGCCTTGCGCTCCTGCTTGTCGGCTCTCGCATGAAGAGCCTCACACGGGATATTCTTGAACTGCAGTTTTGATGCAATGTTTTCGACCTGATCAGGACGTGCGGTGAAAATAAGTGTCTTCGCGGGTTTTTCTGCCGCGAGCAGTTTTCTGAGCAGGTCAATTTTCTCGCGCTGTTCAGCAAAGAATGCCCAATGCGTTATTTTCCGCTGCAGGATATCTTCCGGGGGCAGCAGAATCGTCTCAAGCGATTTCTCTCCGGCTCCATTCATGCTGTCCGTAATGATTTCAGCCAGTTTAGGTTTTACGGTGGCAGAACATGCGGCGACCTGAACTCCTTCAGGCATAAGCTGCGTTAGTTCTGCACTTGCATCGCGGAGTTCCGGTGCGAAAAGGCGGTCTGCCTCATCAAGGACAAACGACTGAACTTTATCAGTCTTCAGTTTCTTTATGCGGATAAGCTCGATAAGGCGGGCAGGGCTTCCAATGATGATGAGCGGCTTTTCTTTCAGAAGTTCCTGCTGTCTTTTAAGAGGTGCACCTCCAATAAGAAGTGCGGTTTTCATATCAGTGAGTGACTGCACTTCTGCTTTTATCTGAGAGGCAAGTTCATGCGTCGGTACAGCAATAATCAGCTGTGCGTCTTTCTTTTCCGGATCAATTTTCTCAATGAATGGAATGAGGTAGGCAATCGTTTTGCCCGTACCCGTTTCAGACTGAAACAGGACATTTTTGCCATCAGACAGAACAGGAATGACGGCCTTCTGTACAGGAGTCGGTGTGGTTATGTTTTTTGCGGCAAGTACGGTAAGCCAGTGTTCGGAAAAGGTATAATCGCTCATTGCGGTGAGTGTAGCACATTTCCATGCAATATGCTAGAATAAAGCAATTATGAAAGTTGGCATTGATACGTTCCTGTGTGGCCATGGCCGTTCCGGAACTGGTTCATATCTTCTCTCCCTTGTTCAGAACCTTCCTGCAGATGATTCAATTCAGTATGAGCTTTTCGGCAGTGAGATGGACCGTTTTACGTATTGTGCTGCCGGCGGCCCGGTAACTTATGCCGGTGTTAAGATTCACGATTCAGAGCAGGCTGAAATCCGCTGGCATTTGCTGCACCTTTCAAAGTTCGTCCTCAAGCAGAAATATGATATAGTGCTGTTTCCGTCCGCGGACCAGATTGTGCCTGTCACATTCTTCGTGCCATATGTAGTTGCCGTCCAGGATATTGTTTCTCGTGGACTCAACGAAAATGGGGCACTGCGCCGCAAGTTCAGGAAGTATACACTTCGCCATGCATCTGCACTTATTGCCGCGAGCAATCACATCAAGAAAGATTTATGCGCGCTCGGTGCTGACGGGGATAAGATTGAAGTAATTCATCCCGGCATTGACCACACGCTGTTTTATCCGCATACAGAGTTCGAAGGCGATACCGTCGTCATCCAGCCGTTCTCAATAAAGCGGCCGTTCATTATTTACGCGTCACGTCTTTCGGGAGCAGAAAAGCGCCACGTAGAACTTATTCAGGCGTTCTCACTTTTCAAGAAAAAGACCGGTCTGCCGCACCGCCTTGTACTCGCGGGAGAAGCCGGCGCGTCATCAGATGCTGTCCGGAAAGCTGCCGCCGCGTCAGAATTTGCGTCCGACATACTGATTACGGGACATTTCCCGCATGAGCATTTGCCTGAGCTGTATTCCTGCGCGGATGCATGTATTTTCCCATCCACAGCGGAAGGTGTCGGATTACCTGTCATTGAGGCAATGGCAACAGGAATTACTGTGGCATGTGCAAAGGCCGGCGCACTTCCTGAGTTTGCAGGCGACTGCGCGCTTTATTTCGACAGTGCCAATATTGAAGAAATAGCACAGGCAATTGAGTCTGCCGTAACGGATGAGAAGATTCGTGAAAAACTTGAAAAGAGTGAATTTGAGTGGACGAAACGGTTCTCCTGGGATAAGACCGCAGAGAAAACCGTTGCTGTCATGCAGTCAGTGAATCGCCAACAACCGTAACTTCGGCCTTCTGCTGCTGTTCAACAATTTCTTTTGTAACAGTAAGCTTCTTCTGGCCTTCAATTGAAGGAACCTCAAACATCGTATCCATCAAAAGACGTTCTACAATGGCGCGAAGTCCGCGGGCACCGGTCTTCTGCTTGATTGCAATATCTGCAATTGCATCAATTGCATCGTCAGTAAACTCAAGATCAACATTGTCCATTGCAAATGAAGACTTGAACTGCTTTATGATGGCATTCTTAGGCTCTGTAAGGATTCTGCGGAGATCTTCCCTCTGCAGTTCTTTCAGGGCCACGGCAATAGGCATACGTCCAATAAGTTCAGGGATAAGACCGAACTTAACAAGGTCATCTGGAATTACCTGTGAAAGCAGTTCCATACGCTCGTCATCTGTCATTGTGTGGACTGTTGCGCCAAAGCCCATTGTATTTTCATGAATACGTGACTCAATGATTTTATCAAGGCCGACGAATGCACCGCCGCAGATGAACAGGATATTGGTTGTATCAATTTCGAGCATTTCCTGGTTCGGGTGCTTTCTTCCTCCCTGCGGAGGGACTGAAGCGTGAGTGCCTTCAATAATCTTGAGAAGTGCCTGCTGAACGCCTTCACCTGAAACGTCGCGTGTAATTGATGTGTTTTCTGATTTACGTGAAATCTTGTCGATTTCATCAATGAAGATGATGCCGCGCTGAGCTGCCTCAATATTGCCGTCAGCTGCGTTAATCAGCTTGAGAAGTACGTTCTCTACGTCTTCACCTACATAACCTGCTTCTGTAAGTGTTGTCGCGTCTGCAATGGCAAACGGAACATTCAGTTTCTTTGCAAGTGTCTTTGCGAGCAGTGTCTTTCCTGAACCAGTCGGTCCGATAAGCAGGATGTTTGATTTCTCAATCTGAACATCATCGTCTGCAAACTTCTTAGACATGCGCTTGTAGTGATTGTAAACGGCTACAGAAAGAACTTTCTTTGCATAATCCTGACCGATGACGTACTCATCAAGGAATTCCTTGAATTCCTTAGGAGTAGGGACTTCGTCAAGATTGATTTCGGAAAGCTCACTTGCTTCCTCGTCAAGAATACCCTGGCATACGGCCACGCACTGATTGCAGATGTAAATGTCGTTCGGTCCTGCAACAATCGGACGTGAAGATGATGCAGGCTTTCCGCAGAAAGAACATACCTGCGGATTATTTCTTAGCCTGGCCATCTTTCCTCCGTGGCATTATGTGGTCGACGATGCCATATTCGAGTGCTTCTTCTGCTGACATATAGAAGTCTCTTTCCATGTCCTTTGCTACCGTTTCAACAGGTTTTCCCGTGTGTTCAGCAAATGCTTCGATAGAGAGCTTCTTTAAGCGCAGAATTTCTTTTGCCTGGATGGTGATGTCAGAGGCCTGGCCCTGTGTTCCGCCCCATGGCTGATGAATCATGACGCGTGAAGAGGGCAGTGCATAGCGTTTGCCTGCAGTACCGCCTGCAAGGAGGAATGCTCCCATGCTGGCGGCCTGTCCCATGCAGATTGTCTGAATGTCACACTTTACATACTGCATTGTGTCGTAAATAGCGAGTCCTGCAGTGACTGCTCCGCCCGGGCTGTTGATATACATGCTGATATCTTTGTCAGGGTTCTGTGATTCAAGGAAAAGAATCTGTGCGACAACAAGGTCTGCTGTTGCATCTGTAATTTCACCGTCAACAAAGATAATCCTGTCTTTCAGCAGGCGGGAGAAAATGTCATAAGAGCGTTCGCCGTTACCGGTCTGCTCAATAACATATGGAACAAGGCTGTTCATGTGTGCGTTCATTCGTCACCTCTGGGTATCAGTAGTTATGCGTTGGCGAACAGTTCCTTAAGGGATTTCTTTTCTCCCTTAGTTACCTTAACTTCAGTAAAGAGCTGGTCGTAAAGCTTCTGTTCTTTAGCATCATCTATAAGATACTCTTTTTGTCTTGCATCCGCATAGTATTTTTTTACTTCTTCTACAGAAACTCCTGCTCCTTCTGCCATCTTAACATACTGAGCCTCAATTTCTTCCGGAGTTACAGAAATATCGCGTGCCTTCAGCAGGCTCTCGATAATGATGCGACCCTTGAGCATTTCTTCTGTGTCACCTGTCCACTGTGTGAGCATTGTTTCCTTTGACTGACCTGATGCTGTGACCATCTTCTCGAGCTGCTCAGGTGTTGTCTGGAACTGCTGTGCCATCATGCGCCAGCGTGAATCAAGTTCCATCTGAATCATTGACTTTGGCAGTGAGAATGGGTACTTCTCAATGAGCTTTCTGATAAGGTCGTTTGTCTTGAGTTCCTTAATCTTGTTTGCGGCAGAAGCTTCCAGGTTCTTCTTGATGTCAGCCTTCATGTCGTCGAGTGTCTTGTACTTCTCGTTGACATCCTGTGCAAGTTCATCATCGAGGTCTGGCAGGTTCTTTACCTTGACTGCAGTTACAGAAACGCGGAGTTTCTTTGTTGTGCCTGCAAGGTCCTTATCTGCAAAGTCTTTCTTGTACTTCTTTGTGATGTCCTTTGACTCACCTTTCTTCATGCCGATGATGTCATCATCGAACTTGTAGATGTTCTGGCCGCTGCCTGCTGTGAAAACGTAATCCTGTCTCTTTGTTCCCTCAATCTCGTTTCCATCATCATCAAGTTCTGAATAGTTGACGGTTACGATATCATCTTTTGCAACTGCTTCGTCGTCCTTCTTATCGAGAACCATTGCATTGCGCTCGCGAATCTGCTCAAGTTCTTCCTTGAGGTCTGCGTCTGAAATCTTAACCTGAGTTTCAGTTACTTCAATGCCTGAAAGGTCTGTGACTTCTACCTTTGGCCATACGTCATAGGTAACAGAGAATGTAAGATCCTTTGCTGTGTCGAGAACAGGAAGTTCAGCAAGTTCCGGCTGTGCATAAGGAAGTGGGCGGTTATCTGACTTTTCCTTATCAAATTCGCCAAATACTGTTTCAAGTGCATTCTCAATGATTTCTGATGCTGCATCCTGTTTCAGAGCGTCACCGTATTTTCTTTCGAGAACAGAAACAGGTACCTTTCCTTTGCGGAAACCAGGCATCTGGATATTCTTTGCATACTTTGTGACAACATCGCTGTAGCCTTGAGCTACATCTTTCTTACCGATTGTGACTGTGAGCTTGACACTTGAGTTTTCAAGCTGCTCGATTTTCTTTGTTACTTTCACGGCAGGTTTCCTTTTGATGTCCCCCTTGAAGTTTTAAGCGGAGGACAATTATTGAAATTAAAAAAAAAGCGATTCAGATTTCTCCGAATCGCTTTTCGCTTAGAGCGGGAAACGGGAGTTGGACCCGCGACATCCACCTTGGCAAGGTGGCGCTCTACCACTGAGCTATTCCCGCAAGAACTGATACGGATTTGGATCCATATTCATTTAAGCTTGCGCTTAGTTTTTCTCTCATGCGAGAGAAGGGATTTGAACCCTCACGCCTAGGGCACCAGATCCTAAGTCTGGCGTGTCTGCCAATTTCACCACTCTCGCCCTTAGACGTTCATGATAATAACAGAAACACTGATTAGTGTCAACCTGTATCATCATTTTGAGCGACCGGGGGATCGAACCCCGGACCCACAGATTAAGAGTCTGTTGCTCTACCAGCTGAGCTAGTCGCCCGTGTGAAAATGAATATATCAAATAATGATTTTTTGTTCAAGAGGTGAAATGAAAAAAAATAGAAAAAAAAAGAGACAACATGTCTGCTGTGGCAGAAACGCTGTCTCTTCTTTCTGATGCATGATCTGTTACGCGAGCAATGTGTCTTCTGTAAGGCTCATAAGGTCTGCAGCCTGCTGCTTTCCTGTCTCACTGACTTCTGTAATCTGAACGAGAGCATCAAGAATTGTGTTGTTCTGGTCAATGACCGTGCGGCTTTCTTTGTTGAGTGCAACAACTGCGGCCTTAAGTTCTTCCTGGTTATCAATAAGTTTCTGCTGTGAAGCAGTAATGCTGTCTCCGCCTTCCTTAATTGATTGTGAGCATTTTTCAAGAATTCTGAGTGTGCCGAGTACCTGCTCACTGCTTGAAGCAAGAACCTCTGTAGAGTTTGTGATTGTGTTGAATGACTCAACAGCATTCTGAATGTCACGCTGAATGACTGCAAATGAGTCATGAGTCTTAGAACCCTGCTGAGAAACGATGGTGATGCAGTCAGTAATATTCTGAAGCTGCTCAGTAATTTCCTTTGAGTTCTTGGCTGAGTTGTCGGCCAGTTTACGGATTTCACCAGCAACGACAGAGAAACCTTTTCCGTATGTACCTGCATGAGCTGCCTCAATAGCTGCGTTCATAGCGAGCAGGTTTGTCTGTACTGCAATACTGTTGATGGCTTCAAGCTTTCCATAGATTGCCTGAATGCTTTCAGATGCGACCTTTATGTTATCCAGAAGGGAACGGAGCTGCTTACTACCGTCATCTGAAGTATCTGAAAGTGAATTAAGGATGGAATGCTCTTCCTGTGCTGAATCTGCAACATCACGGATTGTCCGTACCATATTGCTGACAGATTTCTGTGTTTCAGCCTGAGAGAGTGTCATGCTTGAAATGCTTTCTGAAAGGTCCTTGATGTTATCGCTGATTGACTGTGCTTCGGAAAGAGCTGCATCGGCACCTTCGTCAATGTTCTTGACTTTGATATCAATCTGCGACATTGAATCTACTGAGGAAGTAACAAGGTCACGTATTCCAGAAACACTGTCTGTAAGGTTACTGATTGCTTCAAGGTTTGCGGTGGAACCTTTGACGATTCTTGAAACATGATGAAGTTCACCGGCAAGTTCAGCTTTCTGTTCTGTAACTGTCTTCATGAGTGATTCTGTAATTTTTGCATAGGAGAAAAGCAGAACGCAGATAAGGTTATACAGAACAGTAGACATGATGAAAAGGGTAATTACCTTGGATGCAGGAGAATAACCGGTCGGAAGCATCAGAACAAAAGAGAAGAGTATCTGAACCGCATTCATGAGCATGGAAAGCAACTTTGTCAGCCTTAGGGTGCCGAAAGTCAGAGCCATTGCAAGAGCAAGGAAGAAGTAGGTACAGTTTCTGTACACGAGGATGGCACCCTGTTCATTGACTATGACAGAAAGAATTGTTGCAAAGGCATATGTTGTAATGACGAGCAGTGTTGCTGCTGGTTTGTAATGCTTTTTTAAGGCAAGTATGATTCCAACTATTACTGGAAAGATAAATACTGCTTCTGCAATTCCATTAATGATTTTGCCCTGTCCGAATTCCATTGCAGAAAGAATTGGAAGTGCAATTACGCAGACAAAAAGAATTAACGTAAGGATTTTTTCTTTTTTTGTCGGCTTTACGGGAGCTGTTTCTAATGTTTCCATATAGAAGATTATATACCGAATTGTTAAAAAAGTATAGGTTTTGGAGAAATCAATAGAAAAAAAAAGAGAAAATGGAAAAAAATGCGTCTGACACGATTCGAACGTGCGACCTGCGGATTCGAAGTCCGACGCTCTATCCAGCTGAGCTACAAACGCATATAAAAAAATAACCCGCTTTGGAGCCAAAACGGGTTGTTGGGGTGCCTGGTGGGGTTCGAACCCACGACAACCAGATCCACAATCTGGCGCTCTACCTCTGAACTACAGGCACCATGATTACATCGTTTGTGATACTAACAAAAAAGGTGCCTGCGTGTCAACCGTCGGAACTGTGAGCGTCCGGCGGTCAATCGTCCATTTCTGTTCCGGTACCTTTCGGGAACAGATACAGATCCTGCAGTGTGAGTGCATACGTGGAACTTGGTGCGAGCCGGGTGTCTGCTTCGCTGACGACGGGAACTGAGAACGCATACTCAAGGCTGTCGTAGCCCGGGCACTCAATGGAAAGCGTGAACTGGAACTGTTCCTGCTTGCCGCTTTCTGCTGCCTTTTCAGGTGTTACCCAGAAAGAGAAAGCTCCTTTTGTGCGCTGATTTGTCGTGCATGGGTTCTGCCATGTGTAGTCTATCATCGTGGCATCTTTGCCATCTTTCTTAAGTGTAATGACCGCATCTTTGAGCGGTTCAAACGTATTTCCGTCATAAATGGTGCCGATAAATGTCGGGAAGTTGAAGACCGGACCTTCTTTCATGTCAGGCTTTGAGACTGATTTGTCATGATACGGACGGCGTGCGCTGCTTACCGCTCTGATTCCTTCCATGATGAGTGCATCGATATCAGCTTTAAGCTGTGAATCATCATCGACGACGGCATGAACGACACCACGACCGGAAACTATGTATTTTGGCGGAATGCGGTTAAGTACGTAACTCGCCGTATCCAGCCTGCAGTGATCACAGGTGCAGATAAGCCATGATGTCTGTCCGTTGGCTATCTGGTCGTATATGTGATTGACCCGCTGAAATACTTTTTCTTCCATTATGTTGTGAACGTTCATTAAATTCCTCCTGGAAAACAGTACACCAATCTGAATTTATATAGTAAACCCAAAAAAGGTAATCATCAAACTATTTTTTTTCTTCTCGAAAAATCTGATTTTTTTATTTTATTACGTAAACTAATGCTTATTTGTAGTTTTTCCCGTTATGTGGTACATTGATGATATGAAGCGCCTGCCTGTGGTGACAGTAATCCTTATCTCACTTCTTGCCGTGTCATGTACACATGAATCTGAAGACTATGTTCCTGTGGATGATACTGCTTCTGTAAGATATGCTGTTCAGCAGGCCCGGAAAAATGTCTCGTGGACGGCTCCGCTTGAACCGGATGCGCTCGATAATGAACCTGCCGGGAAAAAGGATGGCATGTACTTTTATCCTTCCGCAGGATTTTCAAGTATGACAGGTGAAAATCCTGTTTATCCGACACTTGAAGATTTTGGAAGTCTTGATACATCAGGCATGAAAAAAGCAATCCTTTCCGGCGTCAATGATTTCCTGAAACAGCTTTCCCAGAAAACACTCACGTTCGGTTCATCCTTCTTCGACAAGCCGTATGAGGGCGTTGTCATTCTGTACGAGGCCTCAATGCTGCCTAAGATTCAGAGCTGGACGATAGGAAAACCGCTGACAGGACAATCTTCTTCATATGAGGTTCCTGTACAGCTTGTAACAGAAAACGGAAAATGTACCATACGTATTTTCCTTAATCCCGAAAAAGTGGCCGCTGATGAGGTTTGCATCCAGCAGGTCATGTTTGGAGCGGTAAAAAGTGAGCAGTGAAGAAGAATCTGGCACGGTAACCGGTGTAGAACGGGAAATTGTGCTTGAAGCATTGAAAACACAGTCGACAGTCGTAATCATTCAGGCACCCGAACTGAGTCTTGTCGTACAGCCTTCCGGATACTCAATGCCTGCGGAAGGGCTTCTTTTCTTCAATGAAAAGGCACTGCTCGCAATCCCTAACGCGGGTGAATGTGCCGTCTGTTTCTTTTATCACGGCCGGGGAATGTTCTTCAAAAGTGTCATGCGCCACACAAAAAATGGAACGGCGTGTGTCATTCCCCCGGAGCTGTTCAAGCAGCCGGACTCATCTCCGGAACGTGGCTCCCAGGTAATGATGCGCATGTATCATACTGCCAGGACAAAACAGAAATTCTACACGGAATGTTATCAGGTACCAGATTTCCCTCTGTTCAAAAATAACCTGTGGGCATGCTTTTCCAGGAAAGAAGCGGCCGAGAGCCTTTCTTACCTTAAGATGCTTGCCGATCTGGAGCCTGTTGAACTGCCGCCGCCTGTCAGGAAACTGATTGCAAAGGAACGAAAGATCCTGTACCTGCCTGATGGAGCACTGCCCTCAAAGAATTAC
>JAZUFS010000051.1:0-8740 GCA_045640805.1 Treponemataceae bacterium | reverse complement strand
CTGGGCAGGAAGCAGCGATGCAGAAGGACTTTCTGTACTGCTTTCAGAAAAAGATCTTGCAGCACTCAAAGACAGCCTTACAGCAGCACTGAAAGCTGAAATTGCAAAGGGTCTTGAAATTAAAGCAGATTCAGGACTTACAGCAGCATTCAAGATTGGTGTAAATAACGGCGCTGCATTCTACGACTTCTCAGCTGAAGCTGTAGCAGACCTTTTCGCTGATTACCTTAATCCGGCAACAGCTGCAATCCTTAAAGGAGCTGCCAAGTGAGCAGCTGGTATTATCTGATTTCGCAGCTGCCTGCATTGCCTGAAGACAATACACAGCCGCTGCCAATTTCGGAAGAATACTTTTACGATCTCTGTTCACGTTTTATGGACAAGAAGGCCCTCAAGGCCCTTGAGACTCTGTCCCTTGAACCACCAAGAAAGAAGGTCCGCACAGGATCAGCATTCCTTGATACGTTCTATGACTGGGAAAGAAGCTTGAGATTCATGCTGGGTACCATCCGTGCACAGCGGATGAAAAAGGATTTCACTGTTGATGAGGGAATCGACATTCCGTCAGAAATCGTGCAGACAGCACGTACAGCCTGCGGATACGAAAGTCCCCTTGAAGCAGAGTTATTCCTGAATAAAGCACGCGCAGAGCTGCTTAATCGTATAAGTCCCTCTGACGCTTTTTCAACAGATGCAGTATTTGCTTATGCCCTTGGCCTTAAACTGGGCAAACGCATCCGCACCTTCAGTGAAGAAGCAGGACAGGCTTCCTACAGAAAAATCTATGATCAGATATTGGAGAATAGAGCTATATGAAAGATACAAAAGGAAAGGTCGTTGCAGTTAACGGTAACATGATCAGTGTTATCTTCGACGGCGATGTTGCCCTTAACGAAGTAGGTTATGTAAAGGTCGGCGGAAAGAGCCTCAAGAGCGAAGTAATTCGTATCCGCAACGGAAGGGCTCAGATGCAGGTCTTTGAAATGACCAAAGGCATCCAGACCGGCGACGAAGTTGAGTTCACCGGTGACCTGCTTTCCGTAGAACTTGGACCGGGACTTCTTGGTCAGGTTTTCGACGGTCTGCAGAACCCGCTTCCTCAGCTTGCTGAACAGGCTGGCTGGTTCCTGGAGCGCGGTGTTTATCTGAATGCACTTGATGTTGAAAAGAAATGGGAATTTACTCCTGTTGCAAAAGCAGGCGACACTGTAAAGCGCGGTGACTGCCTGGGTTCTGTTCCAGAAGGACCATTTGTTCACAAAATCATGGTTCCGTTCCAGTTCTACGGAACATACACTGTAAAGTCAATCAAGGCTGCCGGCGAGTACAAGGTACATGACGCAGTAGCAGTCCTTACAGACGAGAAGGGTAAGGATCATGACGTTACCATGGCATTCCGCTGGCCTGTTAAGCGTGCAGTTGACTGCTACGCAGAACGCCTTAAGCCGGAAGAGACAATGGTCACCAAGATCCGCCTTATCGATACATTCTTCCCTGTAGCAAAGGGTGGAACCTATTGTATTCCTGGACCATTCGGTGCTGGAAAGACCGTTCTTCAGCATACAACAAGCCGTAACGCTGACGTTGATATCGTAATCGTCGCAGCTTGCGGTGAGCGTGCTGGTGAGGTTGTTGAAATCCTTAAGGAATTCCCTGAACTGACTGACCCGAGAACAGGCCGCTCACTGATGGAAAGAACAATCATCATCTGTAACACGTCTTCAATGCCTGTTGCAGCTCGTGAAGCTTCTGTTTACACATCAGTTACCCTTGCTGAATACTACCGCCAGATGGGACTTCACGTCCTGCTGCTTGCTGACTCAACATCACGCTGGGCACAGGCACTTCGTGAAATGTCAGGACGTCTGGAGGAAATTCCTGGTGAGGAAGCATTCCCGGCATACCTCGAATCTTACATCGCTGCATTCTATGAGCGTGCAGGTATCGTAAAGATGAACGACGGTTCAATCGGTTCAGTTACAATCGGTGGTACCGTTTCTCCTGCAGGTGGTAACTTTGAAGAGCCTGTTACCCAGGCAACACTGAAAGTTGTCGGTTCGTTCCACGGACTTTCACGTGAACGCTCTGATGCACGTAAGTACCCTGCAATTGACCCGCTTGATTCATGGTCAAAGTACAAGAGTGTCATCCGCGAAGACTGGGTTGCTTTCGCAAGAAAGTGCCTGAAACGCGGTACCGAAGTAAACCAGATGATGAAGGTTGTCGGTGAGGAAGGTACAAGTACAGAAGACTTCGTAACATACCTGAAGAGCGACTTCCTTGATTCTGTTTACTTCCAGCAGAACTCTTTCGATGAGATTGATGCTGCTGCAAGCGTAGAACGCCAGACATACGTTTTCAAGTACCTTATTGAGATTCTTGGAACCGCATTTGAGTTTGATACAAAGGATGCAGCACGTGCATACTTCAACAAACTCCGCCAGACGTTCATTGACTGGAACTATATTGAATGGATGACAGATGCCTTCAAGGCGAAGGAAGCTGAAATCAAAGAACTGTATGCTTCACAGAAAGGTACCCTTACTGCTGATGCTGCAGCTTTACTTAAGGACGGTGAATAAGCATGAAAAAGATTTATAGCAAGATTGAATCAATCAATGGTAGCGTTATTACCGTTCGTGCAGACGGTGTAAAATACGGCGAACTTGCTGAAATTGAAACCGCTTTCGGTAAATCACTTGCCGAAGTAAACCGTATTGACGGAGACCTCGTATCACTGCAGGTTTTCGCCGGTGGTCGTGGTGTTTCAACCGGAGACCAGATCCGCTTCCTCGGTCATGAGATGCAGGTCAGTTTCTCAGATGATCTTCTCGGACGCATATTCGACGGTGCTGGTAATCCACGCGATAAGGGACCTGCTCTTACAGAGAACCTGGTTGCTATCGGAGGACCTTCAGTCAACCCGTCAAACCGTATCGTTGCAAAGCGTATGATCCGTACCGGTATTCCAATGATCGATATGTTCAACACACTGGTTGTTTCACAAAAGCTGCCTATCTTCTCAATTTCAGGTGAGCCTTACAACCAGCTGCTGGCCCGCATCGCCATGCAGGCTGAAGTTGACGTCATCATCCTTGGTGGTATGGGTCTTAAATATGATGACTACCTCTATTTCAAGGGAGAACTTGAAGCAGGTGGCGCTCTGAGCAGAACAGTTATGTTCGTTCATACAGCTGCTGACCCGACTGTAGAATGTCTTGAAGTTCCGGATATGTCACTTGCAGTCGCAGAGCAGTTCGCTCTTCAGGGAAAGGACGTTCTCGTTCTTCTTACTGATATGACGAACTTCGCTGACTCAATGAAGGAAATTGCTATTACTCAGGAGCAGGTTCCTTCAAACCGTGGTTATCCTGGAGATTTGTACAGCCAGCTCGCAGCCCGCTATGAGAAGGCAGTTGACTTCAACAGCGCAGGATCAGTCACAATTCTTGCAGTTACCACAATGCCTGGTGACGACGTTACACACCCTGTTCCGGATAACACAGGATACATCACAGAAGGCCAGTTCTACCTTAAAGGTGGACGCATTGAGCCATTCGGATCCCTGTCTCGTCTGAAGCAGAACGTTAACGGCAAGACACGCCCTGACCACCGTGCACTTATGGATGGTATGATCCGTCTGTATTCTTCTTACAAGGATACGCTCGAAAAGAAGTCCATGGGATTCATGATGTCAGAATGGGATGAGAAGCTCCTGAAATACGGTGTTATGTTCGAAAAGGAAATGATGGACCTTTCCGTAAACATTCCTCTTGAAGGTGCTCTCGACATGGGTTGGAAGATTCTTGCATCCTGCTTCAACAAAGAAGAAACAGGTATCAAGTCTGAACTTATTGAACAGTATTGGCCAAAATCTGCGGAGTAACGGGGCGGTAAATGGCAAAGTTAAAGCTGACTAAAAATGAACTTAAGGCTCAGAAAGATGCACTGAAAATGTATCAGCGCTATCTCCCGACCCTTACGCTCAAAAAACAGCAGCTCCAGACAGAAATCCGCACCATTGATGCTCGTGCCAAAGAAGTACGCGCAAAGCGTCAGGCACTCGAAGCTGAATTCTCAAAATGGATTGCAGTCTTCGGTGAGGCAGATGCATTCAAGCCGGATATGGTTACCGTAAGCAATATCCGTAAAGGAAAAGGAAATATTGCCGGCGTTAACATCCCGATTTACGAAGGTGCAGATTTTGCACGCGGAGATTATGACCTGTACGAAACTCCACTTTGGATTGACCTCGCCGCCGACCGTATGGAAAAGGCGCTCGAGTACGATCTTGAAGCGGATGTTCTTGAAGAACAGGTCAGACTGCTGTCTGAAGAATTACGTACCACAACACAGAGGGTCAACTTGTTTGAAAAGGTAAAGATTCCTGATACTAAAGCTAATATCAAGAAGATTACCGTTTATCTTGGTGACCAGCAGGTTGCTGGTGTCGTTCGCGGAAAAATTTCCAAGAAAAACCTGGAAGTCGCCGCTGAAAAGGCAAAACAGGAGGCTGAAGCATGATTGTTCCTATGAAAAAAGTCTTCCTGATTGTTCTTGAAAGCGAGCGAAAGGAAGCTCTGAAGAAACTTCGTTCTGCAGGTCTTGTTCATCTTGAAGCCATCCAGGGAAGCGGTGCTGAGCTGTCTTCTCTTAAAGGAAAGCTTTCTAAGATGGAAGATGCATGCCAGATTCTGACAGAAATAAAACTGCCAAAGGATAAGGCAAAAGCTGCTGCAAACGAAAGTTCTGCTGATATGCTGGAATTCTCAGAGAAAGTAATTTCTCTGGTAGAGCAGAAAAAAGCTCTTGAAAACAAGATTATCCAGAATACTGTTGAAATTGAGCGGCTTGCAAAGTGGGGCGATGTAAATCCTGAAGATTTTGCATATCTTGCGGATAAGAAAATCTGCCTCGGCATGTACGAAATTCCGGCTGCTAAATATTCTTCACTTCCGGAGGATGTTGATTCAATCTTCGTAAACGAAGACAAGAACAATGTACGTTTCCTCCTGATTACAGAAGATGGAAAGAAGCCTGAAAGCATGCCTGCAGAAGCATTCCCAATCGTAATGCCTGCTGTTTCATCAGAAGAAATGAGACGTGACATAGCAGAATCACGTAAGACCATTGCATCAATTGAGGAAGAACTTATTGCAGATGTTGCATATGTTCCAGCACTCAAAACTGCTATTGAAAAAGCGGCAAAAGACGTTGAGTTTGAAAACGTATTCTCAGGTATGGAAAAAGAAGATGGCGAGAATGCTCTTGCATGGCTCACAGGCTTCGTTCCTGCTGAGAATGCAGATTCAGTGAAGAAACTTGCTGAAGAAGCGAACTGGGGTTTTGCTGCCGTGGATCCTGCTGACGATGATGAAGTACCGACAAAACTTAAGAACAATAAGTTCGTAAGCCTGATTTATCCGGTAACTGACTTCCTGGGAACTGTCCCTGGTTATCAGGAATATGATATTTCAGGCTGGTTCCTGCTGTTCTTCGGTATCTTCTTCGGAATGATTTTCGGAGATGGCGGATACGGTCTCATCATTACACTTGCCGGTCTGATAGGCGTTTTGAAGGGTGCTGGAAAGGGTAAACCTGCTCCGGCAATGCTGCTTCTGACATTCATCGGTCTCGTTACCGTTCTTTGGGGTATGGTTACATGCACATGGTTCGGTATTGACGTTGCACTCTTACCACAGTGGCTTAAAGATTTGTCTCTGACAAACGTTCCTCTGTTCGGCCAGAACTTCGCTATTTCTAACGTTGCATCTGCAGAATCAGAAGAAATGTCAAATCTGGTAAGTCAGAACCTGCAGGTATTCTGCTTTACACTTGCTCTTATCCAGCTGTGTATTGCACACCTGAAAGGTATCTTCCGCAATATAAAGAGCCCGAAGATGCTCGCCGATCTTGGTTCACTCGGAATGATGTTCGGTCTCTACTTTGTTGTTCTCAATATGGTAGTTGATGGAGAACGTTTCCCGATGCCAAGCTGGACAATTCCGGTTATCGGTGGTGGATTTGCATTAAGCTTTATCTTCGCAAATTACGAAGGCAAGATTGGTGCATCAATCCTTGAAAGTTGTAAGAACATAGTTTCTGTACTGCTCGGAGTTGTAAATAACTTCTCTGATATCGTATCTTACATCCGTCTGTGGGCTGTCGGACTTGCAGGTTCTGCAATTTCACAGACTGTAAACGGTATGGCAGGCGGTATGCTTGGCGGTGCAATTATGTGTGCGGGAATACTTCTGTTATTCTTCGGACATGGATTGAACATGGTTCTTAACGTTCTTTCTGTTATTGTTCATGGCGTCCGCCTTAACACACTTGAGTTCTCAGGTCACTTAGGCATGTCATGGTCTGGTTTCAAATACGAACCGTTCAGTGAAACGGTCAACAAATAAAGATTAAAAAGCTGCTTGATTGCAGCTAAGGCCTATAAAGGCTAAAGGAGATAATTATGTTAGGTTATTTTGGCGCAGCATGTGTTCTGGGTATTGCAGCTATCGGTTCTGCAATTGGTATTGGAATTGCAGGTCAGGCTGCAATTGGAGCTTGGAAACGCTGTTATATGAATAACAAGCCGGCTCCGTTCATTCTGACAGTTTTTGCCGGTGCTCCACTTACACAGACAATCTACGGCTTCCTTCTGATGAGCAACACTCTGCTCCCAGGTGTAAAGGCAGGTACAATTGCTGATGGTACAGCACTTGGTATCGGTATTTTCTCAGGTCTTGCAATGGCTATGTCAGCTATCGCACAGGGAAAGGCTGGTGCTGCTGGTTCAGATGCTCTCGGTGAAACAGGAAAGGGCTTCTCACAGTACATCATGGTTGTCGGTCTTTGTGAAACAGTAGCTCTGTTCGCAATGGTTTTCTCATTCCTCATCTAATCAGAATAAGGAATACAATGAAGTACAATACACCCCGGACCGTCGTAATAGGCGGAAAGGGGAACATAAAAAGGGTTGAGATAGGTGGTACTGCCCCTGTCTCAATCCAGACTATGTGGAAAGAGGGCATTGTGGGCGTACAGAACGACCGCAACGCCCTTATTTCTATTAGTGACAGAATTAAAAAGTTAAGTCTCTTGGGATGTGATATCGTCCGTTTCGCAGTACCTGACATGGAAAGCGCAGAAGCTCTCTGTGCCATAGCTGACGTTTCTGTTCTGCCAGTCGTAGCTGACATTCACTTTGACTACAGACTGGCGTTGCGCTGTCTTGATGGCAACGTATCAAAAATCCGCATTAACCCGGGAAATATCGGCTCTCGAGATCGCGTTGAGGCCGTTGTAAATAAATGCCATGAAAAAGGTGTTGCAATACGCATAGGCGTAAATACGGGCAGCCTGCCTGCCGATCTGGCAACAGCCGTACAGCAGGGCACTATGGACAGAGCACACGCACTCGCTGAAACCGCTCTACGTGAAGCATCTGTCTTTGAGGAACTCGGTTTTACAAACTATGTAGTTTCAATGAAAGCATCAAGCGTTCAGGAAACAATAGACGCAAACGAAGCTTTCGCGTCGAAAAGTATGGCGCCACTTCATATTGGTGTTACAGAAGCAGGTCCAATCATCGGTGGTATCGTAAAAAGCACGCTTGCATTCAGTCACTTACTGTATGAAGGAATCGGTTCGACAATAAGAGTCAGTCTTTCTGATACACCAGAGAATGAAGTCATCGCCGGCCGTGAAATACTACGCGAAACCGGAAAAAGGGCAGGTGGTGTAAAAATCGTCTCGTGTCCACGCTGTGGACGTAATGGCTTTGATGTTCACGGATTTGTTTCACGCTGGCAGAATGAGCTTTTATCGCTCGATAAAGACATTACCGTGGCAGTTATGGGATGCGTTGTAAACGGACCTGGAGAAGGAAAGCATGCTGACATCGGAATTACGGGTACCGGCGACAGTGTCATTATTTTCAAGCATGGTGAAATAGTCCGAACAATCCATCCGGATGAGAAATCTAACGGGAATATGCAGCAAAAACTGAACTCTCTAAGAGAAAATGCCGATAAAGCATTTAGAGAGGAGCTTTTATCCCTGTGAAAAAACTTGTTTTCTTTCTTTTCCTGATTATATTCTGCTCCTGCATATATGCGCAGGTTGGAAATAATTCCTTTAATACACCTTCATGGAAACTTCTTGATAACGCTCAGCGTGCTTACGATGAAGGCGATATCATGATGGCCATGAAACTCGCTGAAAATGCACGCCAGGCTCGTAGTGAAGAATTTACGAATGCAGCTGTAATTATGGAAAACGCACTTATTCCGACAGCCGTTCAGAGACGTGGTGATTTAATTCCAGATATAAGGGAAATATGGGAAGAAAGAAAAGAAACTCAGGCAATATCAATCCTTGACAACGCACTTCTTCTTCATACTACAGATGATTTTAATAATTCAATAACTCAAGTGTGCGAATGGTATCGCTCTTGTATTGCTTATCCTGAAGCAGAATATTTACTTGGAAAACTATATATGCTTGAAGGAGAATACGATATTGCAGCTGATTTCTTTCAGCAGGCAATTGACCATTCTGCTGTATTGGATGTTCAGGAAGAAAAGATTTCAATCCTATACGAGTATGCATATCTTGATGAATTGAAAAAAGATATGAACGGATTTGAACAGAATCTTTTGATGATAATGGAATATAATCCTGATTACATAGAATACATTGGAAACAGATCATCAAGTTCATATTTGGCGGCTATTATAAGGGC
>JAZUFS010000050.1:0-7178 GCA_045640805.1 Treponemataceae bacterium | reverse complement strand
AGGGTGGCAATGATCCACAGGGTGGCAACGATCCGCAGGGTGGCAACGATCCACAGGGTGGCAACGATCCACAGGGCGACCCACAAGGCAACCCCACGTTCGTTGATAACAGCGAGTTTACTACACCATACGTACTGATGTACAACCCCTATACTGAAATTAGTCCATCTGCCCTGTTATCAGTTTCACAAAGATATTCTCGTTTTGTATCCTCAACGGACTTAAGCACTTTTACTACATATAAGTTACACAACGTCAATGGTTATATACCTTACTCCTACTGTATGGATGAAAACGGAACCATTTGGACTACCAATTTTGCAAGTATAGCCAACGGTGATGGTTCTAGTAGAAATGATTTTTCCCAATGGAAAGTAACAGGCCCTAGTACTTCGAACGCAAGCTCACTTCGTAATGGCGGAACAACTAATCCTTATTATGATACAGATTATGACTACATAAACCAAAATATATACACACTCTACAAAAATGGAACAGAGTTCCAAATTTTAGTCAACCAGAAAGATTCTACAAAATATAATACCACAGACACCACCACATACACCATTACAGGAACCTATTTCAGTAACCTGCAATACTCCATTTGGGGTGGAACCGTTCTTGATGGGAAGTATTATTTATATGGCCTGACTTATGACGATAAAAGGCCATGGGTCGCTAAAACTACTTTCGATGAAACCAATAAAACATTTACAATTAATAATATCACTTACATAGATACATTTTCTGACCTGATGCTTGAGGGCATAACCTATTCCCAGTTCAAAATTACCGACATGAAAGCACAGGGCAATAAAGTTTATGCACTGTTCCACCAATTTTATCAAAATAGTAAATTCCCGCTGATTCAGCGTGGTGGTATTCTTGTTTTCAGAGACGATGGTGAAAAACTTGTCTATGAGCAGACAGTTGGTCTTACACCGGTCAACAATCTTACTTTCCAAAGAGAAGTAACTTTAATAACCTCTTCAGGTGCTAACGTTCCCTTGTATATAGATGACCAGGGGAGACGTTTTGTAAGAGGTATTAATGTTACTTTAGGCTTGCCGTTA
Organism: Treponemataceae bacterium; assembly: GCA_045640805.1. Taxonomy (GTDB): domain Bacteria; phylum Spirochaetota; class Spirochaetia; order Treponematales; family Treponemataceae; genus Treponema_I. Next base: position 6,105 of record JAZUFS010000050.1, on the reverse strand, counting down.
AAGGACGAACTTGACCAGTACTTCTGTGCTCCGCAAAAATTTGTTGCTACAAAACCAAAGAAACTTGTTTTTGCAGATAACGGCGGGTGTATTTATGTTGAAGACGATACAGTGAAATCTGAACTGGTATCAAGAATTGTTGAAGTTGACCTTGAAACGTTCTCTGTCACTTCATATCCCATTGATGACAGTACCTATAAATTTAACGAGGGAGGTACATTCAGCTACTCCGCAAGAGGCTCAGAATATATCAATAAATCTACATATTGGACTACAAATGGTGCGAGCGGCTACAAGAAGACACCAACTCAAGACAGTTCATACACAATTTATCAGGATTTTTCAATTTCTATATATTACAGGTACTAAATCCCCTTTCCCCATGCATGCACAAACGCGTCTGCTTTTTTGGCGGACGCGTTTTTTTTCGCAATCCAGCAGTCACACAGAAAAACGACATTTCAGGCAGAAGCTTATGCATCTCGCTATCATTACTTTGCAAAGGAAGGTAAAGACAGGTTTTCAGATACTTGAAGATTCCGGTGTTAAACAGAAAATAGAAGGTGTAACAAAAACTTGGATAAAGGTACTCCTTCTTGACGGAACGGAAGGATATTTCTTTGGCCAGTATGTTCAGAATTTGTATGATGGTCCGGGAGTTTGTAAAGAAACTATGACAGTTTTCATTGACTTCTGGCTATACAATGTATATACTTTGTATATGGAGGCTGGAAATGCAGGCTGTCGTTCAGAAATGGGGAAATAGTTTAGGTTTAAGAATTCCCGCCATTTGGGCAAAAGACAACGAAATTACATCCGGGAGCAAAGTGGAAGTGATTGCTGAAAAGGGAAGAATGATAATCCTGCCTCCGAAAAAATCTCTTGAAGACATGATGAATCAGGTCACCGATGATAACCTTCATTCTGAAGTTGAAACGTTTGATGCGGTGGGAAACGAAGAATGGTAACGAAAGGATATGTCCCTGAAAAAGGGGATCTGGTCTGGCTTGAATTCAATCCGCAGGCGGGTCATGAACAGCAGGACTACCGTCCGGCAATCTGCATTTCTCAGAAACTCTATAATGAAAAAACGGGGCTGGCGTTATTCTGTCCTGTCACAAGTCATGTGAAAGGGTATCCATTCGAGGTCGTTCTGACGGGACATTCCATAAACGGCTGTATTTTAAGTGATCAGGTTAAGAATCTTGATTATGTGCAGCGGAAGTGCAGTTTTATTGAAAAGGCAGCAGGATGGGAAATTGATTCCGTCGTGGAAAATGTAAAACTTATGATAGAGAACTGAAAAAATGAAAGTTTTTGTCGTGTATTGTCATCCATCAGAAGATTCGTTTACAAGCCATGTCAGGGACTCTTTCATCAAGGGCGTGCTTGATTCCGGCAACGGGTATGAACTGTCTGACCTTTACAAAATGAACTTCAGGACAGATATGTCAGAAGCGGATGAAACTTCTTGATAAGGCATTGATTCTCTGCACTGCAGGAAACACGAAAGAGTATCTTGAAAAATACGGACTTGCCGACAGCATGAGGAAAGTGATGCTCGGTGACAGACTGTTCAACCGTGTAAAAGAAAAAGAGTTTGTCATATTTGATGGCATGACCAGAGAGTTCAAATCGCGGGAAGAAAACTGGGATAAGAATCTGGCAACCGCGTACGAAAAGGGCAAAACACTTTTCCAGACCGGAAACAGAGGGGTTTGATAATGGAAAATGCAACACTTATGGTTTTTGAATTCATCGCATTGACGCTGGGCATTTCTCTGCTTGTAGGCGTACTTTGCGGCATTGTCGGTCTTATCATGCGCATTCGGAACAAGAAGCGGATAAAAAACGGTCAGTCTGTTTCAAAGAACAGAAGACAGTACGCAGATGCGTTCTTCCTGCTTGGAGAAGTGTCTCTGGCTCTTATCGTTGTGCTGGTTGTGTTGTATTTTGTGTTTGTAAAATAAACTGGTTGGAAAACTGGTTGACATTATCCTCTCTCGAGCCTACATTATTCATGTAAACACGAGGAGGTGTGCATGGCTTTAGCATTGCCCAAATCACCAGACAGCAAGTATGATGTCGGCTCGTTTGATGCAAAGACGTATTTTGCTGAACTGTTACGCATGGTTCAAGATGGCGCAACAATCAACATCACCAAAAACGGAAAACCAGTCGCCGTCATGCAGAGTCCACAGAAACAGGCCGCTACAAAAGCGCAGCAAGCTCATGCGCAGATGATGGCACTTTCTGAAAAGATAGCTGCAAGGAATAAGGCTGAAAATCTGCAGCCTCTTACGGTTCAGGAAATCAACGAGCTTAAAAACTCAGGAAGAAAGTGGTAGGTCATTATGGGTTTACAAACAACGCTTCCTGCAGCAGTAATAGACACATCATTCATGGTGGCAGCCATTTTCTCAGCATTTTCAGAGGATGAGAATAAATCTGCCGCGGCCTTCATGGAAGATATCATCAGCCGTAACGGTCAGTTTTATGTACCCCAGATTTTCTGGTTTGAGTTTGGGAACGTACTTATTTCAGCCTTACGGCCGGGAAAGAACGGAAAGTCTGCAAGACTGACCGCCGATGAAGTACTGCAGATTGAGTCCATCCTTGCAGATTATCCGATATATACAGATTCCCAGCCTGATATCGCAACACGAATGCGCATCCGTGAGATTGCAGAAAAGAACAATCTCTCTTTTTACGATGCGTCATATTATGAATTGTCGCTTCGCTACAACCTGCCGTTGAAAACGTTTGACACCGCACTGGAAAAACTGTAACCTTTTTTTAGGAAAAATACTGTTATGAATAAAAAAAGTACGATTAATGCAAGTATTATTTCGTTGGCATCTCCGGTTCTGCTGGCTCTGCTGTTCGCACTTACCGTTTTATTCGAAGGAATATCCAGAACAAATGTTTTTTATGCGTTCTTTTCACGATTCTCTCTTGTCTGGCTGTTTTTCGGATGGCTCATCGGCCTGATAGCCGGCATATACGGTGCGCTTTCAGCTTTTATCTTAAAGAAAGAAGGCGAAAAAACGGTGTTGTCCATCTGCCTGAGCATTGCAGGGATTATCCTTAACGGCCTGTGGATCGTCATATTGGCATCCATGTTCCCCATGTTTACGGGTGCATGATTTACTGAAACTGATTTGGAAGACTGACTGATGACTAAACTTCTTGTAGACGGGAAAAACGCGTTCCCGGAAATAATTGCGTGCATGCAGAATGCGCGGAAATCAATCCACATAAACATGTTCATCTGGCGCGATGATGCAATCGGCAACAGGCTCGCGGAAGAAGTGCTCGCGGCGGCTGAGCGCGGCGTCAGTGTCACCATTTCCAAGGACACGTACGGAACGGTCTGCGAACACGCGGAAGAAGCTGGTACGTCGTTCTTTCACAAGCGGATGAGCCTTTCTGATAAAATAAAGGTTGGCGCCCTGAAAATCATGTACCGGCCGGCAATTGTTCGCGGGGCAAAAGACTGCGGGTCAGAACTGTACCGGAAGATCATGTCGCACCCGAACATTTCGGTTCAGGCGGATGTATTCAAGGCGGACCATTCCAAGTTTTACATTTTCGACGATGAGACGCTCATCCTGGGCGGCATCAACATTGAGGACAAGGAAAACGGCGCGGATATGTCAGGCCGCGTGTATCAGGATTACATGATCAGGCTTGATGGCGCGGAGTACGTTGAACTTTTCAAGAAGATGCGTGAGTATGGACTGGCGGGCGTGCTTCCTGAAACCGTTGCATCTGCAGAGTCTGCTAGTGCCGCGCCTGCTGAGCCTGCTTTTCCGGCCCTCCCGCTTTTCTTCGGCATCAACCGCAAGTTCGCGGACGGGGCGCGCATCTTCGACCTTGAGCAGATGTACCTTTCCATGATCAACGCGTGCCAGAAGGAACTGACAATCGTTATGGCGTACTTTTCGGCGCTTCCGTCTTTCGTAAATGCAATCTGCAGGGCTGCTGAACGTGGGGTAAAGGTAACGCTCGTCATCCCCGCACGCGCCAACTTTCAGGACGATTCAAACAAAAGGGCAGTGTGCCGCATCATGAAGCAGGCGGACAGACGGCTTTGTGAAAGTTCTGGCGGAAGTGTCACGCTCTGGTTTTCGCCGAAAATGCTTCATACAAAGCTTGTTGCAACTGAAAGCGTCATATCCTTCGGTTCGTGCAACATAACGAAGAAGGCCTTCAATCAGCTGGACGAACTCAACGCGTTCATAAAGGCGGAACTTACGGACCTGTACGCCGAAGTCATGGAAAGCGTGCAGGCAACGATTGCGGGAAGCACACAAATTACATCAGTCGGGAAAATTACATACAATCCGTTTGTGGCGTTTCTGGAAAGTTTCCTGGTGTAATGTCTGCCATCTGCGTGAAAAAAGTCTGACGGACTCTTTTTCAGAGTGACAATCAGTAATTAACGTTCTATACTATTACTATGAAAAGAATAGTCCGCTTGATTTCCTTATTGTTTATTGTCGGTTTGTTGTTTTCCTGTTCACATCTTTCAACGGTGAACAGTGTATCTGTCATCCTTCCTGATGACCTTTCATCCTTTGCGGCAGGTGTTTCTGCCAGAGATGCTGCTCCTGTTTACACGTTTAACATTACGGTAACAGACTCAAAGGGAAAGGAACACAATTCTTCGGGAAAAACCGGAGATACAGTCACCATCGATGAACTTCCTCTGGGAGATGCTACCGTTGATGTGCTCGTGTACACCGAAGCGGAAATCTGTACCTATAAGGGATCTGAATCCGTTAATGTAAAAACGGGCGACAATACTGTTATAATCAATCTTGAGTTTACCAATGTTGAGTTCAAGGATGCTGCAGGAAATAACCTCAGAACAATTCCGGTAGCATCACTTAAAGTAAATGATTTCACTCCTGATGATGCCTGGTGTCCGGACGGAAAGAATTTTGCCTACTGGTATGTCGATGACACTGAAGAAAAAGTAAAGGTTACGGACGCAGAATCACTTGCTGCTTTTGAGAAAAAGATTGCTGGTGATATCGTTCTGAAAGGTAAATACGTTACTGATGGAACGGTCATTAACTTCTGGCATCTTGATACAACGGATGACCAGCAGGCTGCTTGGCGGCAGATTGCTGATAACTTCGAGCGTGATAATCCGGGCGTTACGGTCAATATAACATGTCTTGAGAATGTACCATTCAAGCAGGAGATTGCAACTCTTGCAGACCAGGGACAGCTGCCTGATGTTTTCAGAAGCTGGGGTGGCGGTGTCATGCTTGATATGGCAGAAGCCGGCCTTTTGAAGGATATCACTGCATCAGTGAAGAAGGGATATATCTCTAAAATTGGAAAGGGGGCCATGGGAATATATGGCTCTGGCGACACACTGTATGGAGTACCATATTCCATGGGTATTGTCGGACTCTGGTACAACAAGGCTGTCTTTGCTGACTGCGGACTTACCGAAGCAGATTTCTCTACATGGGATAAATTCCTTGCTTCGTGTGCTGTCCTGAAAAACAAGGGATATGCACCTGTCGCGCTCGGTGGTGCTGAGGCGTGGGCCGTCCAGTACTGGTGGACATATCTTGGCCAGCGTCTTGGTGGTGAGCAGGGCTTCCTTGATGCGTACAACGGTACTAATGGCGGTGCATTCAACAAGGGACCATTCCTTGATGCAATGAATATGCTTTCAGATTTTGTTGCGACAGAACCATTCCAGGAAAACTTCATAGATGCATCACAGAACGAGCAGGATGCTCTTGTAGCAGATGGATATGCTGCCATGACCCTGATGGGACAGTGGGCTCCATCAACGGGACGGACTAATGCAACAACAGAAGCGGGTCATAACGCAGAATTCGGCCTTATGCTGTTCCCGTCCGTTGCGGGTGGTAAAGACCTTCAGAAAAATGCCCAGGGCGGTGGTGATGGATATATCATCAGTAAAAATGCTCCTGAAGAGGCTGTCGATTTCCTGAAATCTCTGTACGAGCCGGAGAATTACAAGATTATAGTTGAAAGATTGAACGCCTGTCCTGTCATTCCAGGATATGAAGATCTGATCCCTGTGGATATGGTAGAAGTGGCCGAAGCCCTCAG
>JAZUFS010000049.1:0-7391 GCA_045640805.1 Treponemataceae bacterium | reverse complement strand
CCCAGACGGTCTTAAGAAGGCTGTTGCTGTCGGTATCGGACTCTTCATCACAATCATCGGACTTTCAAATGCAGGTATCTGTACAACAGAGACAGGTACACTCATCGGATTCGAAAACTTCAACATGGCTCACTCAACAGCACTTGTTGCAATCATCGGTCTGGTAATTACAATCATCCTCTGGATCCTCAAGGTTCCAGGATCAGTCCTCATTGGTATCGCACTGACAACAATCGTTGGTATTCCATTCGGCGTAACAACTGTTCCAGAGAACTTCACACCGTTCTCAGCACCTTCAAAGCCATACTTCTTCGCATTTGACTTCGCAGGTATCTGCCTTGATACAGCAGGACGCTTCTCATTCGCAGTCCTCGGTCAGTTCTTCGTCATCTTCTTCACATTCCTGTTCACCGATATGTTTGATACAATCGGTACTCTCCTCGGAGTTGCTGAGCAGGGTAACCTGAAGGATTCCAACGGAGACATCATCAACAGCAAGGGTGCTCTTCTTTCAGACGCTGTCGGTACTGTAGCAGGTGCTGCTCTCGGTACTTCAACAGTTACATCATTCGTTGAGTCTTCATCGGGTGTTGCAGCTGGTGCACGTACTGGTCTTGCTTCTCTGGTTACAGGTATCCTGTTCCTGCTTTCACTGTTCTTCAAGAACCTGTTCTTCCTGGTTCCGTCAGCAGCAACAGCTCCGGCTCTCATCTTCGTCGGCTACCTCATGATGAAGTCAGTTACAGACATCAACTTTACAGATCCGACAGAAGGTATCCCGGCATTCATCACAATCATGGCAATGCCGTTTGCTTACTCAATTTCAAAGGGTATTACACTTGGTATCATCTCATACTGTCTCTGCAAACTCGTTGCAAAGAAGGGCAAGGAAGTTCCAAAGGTTACCTGGATTCTCGCTGTCATCTTCATTGCTGATATCGTATTTGAGGCTCTGAAGTAATCAATCGTAAATGATTACCAAAAAGGCTGCAGAAATGCAGCCTTTTTTTTATGTTTATGTGGTATAGTAAAGATATCTATGGATTCTTTGACAGATTTCTTTAACCAGAATGAACTGCGTATTAATCAATTTCTCTCAAAGGCACTCATTTTCTGTGTCGGTATTTTCCTGTTGCTTGGCGGTGCATGCGTTTTTGGCCTGTTCCCTGATATCAATACAAAAATCGTTCTGAACATCTGCTTCATTGGAATTGTAACGCTGCTCATATTGGTTCCGCTTGTGTCTTTCTGGCGGAACAGTCATGCCATGAAATATATCATCATCTGTGCTATAACTCTTATGAACCTGTCTGTGGCCTGCATTCCGAACATGAGGGTTTATCTGACGTTCCTGCTTCCCCCGTTATTGAGTTTCTTTTACGCAAGCGGAAAATTCACCCTGTTTGCCAGTATTATTAACGGCGTTGCTTATCTGCTGGCAATCGGTGCCCGCTGTCTTTTTGAAGCTGATGATACCTTTACACTCTGGACACGCAAAGAGTATTTCCTGGCATTCGGTCTTGGCGGGCTTGTCGAGCTGACAGCCTATTGCTTTGTCCTTTACTTCCTGACCCGGACGACATCACAGCTGCTGAGACGTACCTACCTCAGAAGGAAACGGCTGAATGAAATACATGATTTCATGCAGGAAGGATTGACTCAGGTTACCGAGTCAAAGAACAAAAACCTTGACGGTCAGTTGAGCAGATAATGTGGTGGAGAGAGGCATGAAAATCATTAATCCGGAAGGCAAAGATTTTTTCAGGAACAATGAACGCGAACAGAATCTGGTTGTCATGAAAATTTTCAATTACAACCCTTTTGTTGGTGTCGCCATGCTTGCCGGCTGGTTTGCAGGAGTTTTTCCCGGTCCTATTTTTTCTTTTTTAGGGATGACGGTCATGCTTTCCCTTCAGACTCTGCTGATGAGGGTGTTCTGCACAAAAAATCCTGATCATCCTGGAATAAAGTACTTCATCATTGTTACGACTGAAATCAATGTTTTCCTGCTTACCATTACTGAAGGTTTTGAACCGTTCCTTTCATACGCACTTGTCCCGCTCTTGAGCTGCCTCTATTTTGACAGGAAATTCAGCTCCCTTACTTCCGCTTTCAGTTATGTGGCAATGATTCTCAGTGTCATAATAAGAGCCCAGCCTGCAAACCCGCTGGGTGAAGGAATGACATCTTATCAGTGGGGGCTTGAGTACGGTATCGGTCTTACCATTGAGTTTATTCTGAATATCAGCATTCTGTCTCTTGTTTCTACCTGGCACCTTGATGTATTGAACGACAATCTTCAGGCAATTGAAACGTTTCAGACTACACAGAATGAACTTATTGCAAGCTATTCAGATCTTGTCTATCAGGAACATCCTTCTTGCAAAACGGATGTCAAACGATGTCAGGCAGTTGTCAGCCGTCTGTGTGAAATGCTTACCGGGCATTCGGATTTCCCTGAATTGCAGAATGATGAAGTTGTGAAAGCCATCGTATCATCTGTCCCTCTGCATGACATAGGCCTGCTGGATGTTTCTGATGAGATTATTTCTAAAGAGTCAGCATTTACAGAAGAGGAAAAGGCTGAATATCAGAAGCATGTAGTATACGGCGAAGAACTTATCCGGAAAAAATTCTACATGTCAGAAAACCGCGAATTCCTGATGATTGCCCGTATGTCAGCGTTGCATCATCACGAACACTGGGATGGCACAGGATATCCGGATAACCAGTTCGGGACGATGATTCCGGCATGTGCACGCATCATTGCTGTAGCGGATGAGCTTGAATCGCGTATATCAGGCGATAATGAACATCAGCCGGTGTCGTTTGTCATGGCGCTCAGCCAGATTCAGAAACTTGCCGGTTCGGTGCTTGATCCTGTTGTCGTAGAAGCGCTGATGGCATCAAGAATCAGTCTTGAGAAGCTGTATCTGCCTCAGGAAGAAGTCCTGACCGAAGTGAATTAAGGATAGCGAGTACTGAAACTCCGACATCAGCAAAGACGGCCGCCCACATTCCTGTCAGCCCTGCAGCACTCAACGCAAGAATTGCACCCTTGACCGTAAGCGCGAACACAATGTTTTCCCTGACGATGTTCATTGTCCTGCGGGAAATCCGTACGGCCGCAGCTGCTTTTTCAGGATTGTCATCCATGAGGACGATGTCGGCTGCTTCTATTGCCGCATCGCTGCCGAACGCACCCATTGCAATGCCAACGTCTGCGCGCATAAGTACGGGCGCGTCGTTGATGCCATCCCCGGTGAATGATACTGTCCGGTTCCCTTTTCCCACGTCATGAGCTTCTTCAAGCAGCGTTTCCAGACAGGCAATTTTGTCCTGGGGCAGGCGTCCGCTTTTTACGTCGTCGATTTCAAGAGTACGTCCGACAGCGTCTGCAGTCGCCACAGTATCTCCCGTAAGCATGACGACTTTCCGCACGCCGAGTGCCTTCAGGTCAGCAATTGCCTGGCGTGAAGTTTCTTTCACGGTATCTGCTGCCACGACGTGACCGAGATACACACCGTCACGGCTTACGTGTACGGTTGTGCCGGAAGAACTTTCTGCCGTGTGGCATTGTGTACAGGAGTCGATTGCAATGCCGGCACTTTCCATGAGTTTTCCGTTGCCGCAGAGGATGGTATGCCCGTCAATAATTGCTGACACGCCCTGTCCTGCTGTTTCCGTAACTGATGTCAGACGGCTTTCATCAAGGTGGCGCGGCATGCTGCCATCTTCGTTTTTCCACGCCCGGACAAGAGCTCCCGCCACAGGATGTGTCGACCGGCATTCAGCGAGCGCGGCCAGTTCAAGCAATTCGTCTGCATTCTCGCTGTGAACAGCCTGCACGCTGAAAGTACCTTTCGTAAGCGTTCCTGTCTTGTCAAAGACTGCTGTTCCAAGACGTGAGAGTGCATCTATGTAGCTGCTGCCTTTTATCAGTATGCCTTTCCGGGAAGCCGCGCCGATACCGCCGAAGAAGCCGAGCGGTATTGATATGACGAGTGCGCACGGGCAGCTTATTACAAGAAATGAAAGTGCGCGGTAGATGCATGTGTACCATGATGCGTGCAGCAGCAGTGGCGGCAGGACTGCCATGAGGAGTGCCGCCCCGGTAACTGCCGGCGTGTAGATGTGTGCAAAACGGGTGATGAACTTTTCGGCAGGCGCCTTCTTTTCGTCTGCGTTTTCTACAAGTTCCAGAATCTGCGCGACAGTACTTTCGCCGGCTTCTTTTGTGACACGCAGTTTTATGAGCCCCGTCAGATTGACGCATCCGCTCAGGACAATGCTTCCGGCAGATGCTTCCCGTGGCAGTGATTCGCCGGTAAGGGCAGCGGTGTCAATGGTCGTACTGCCGTCTGTAATTTCGCCGTCTGCCGGAATCTTTTCTCCGGGGCGGACAACGACAATGTCACCAATGTGAACGTCGGTAAGTTTCTTTTCCTGCAGTATGCCGTCAGATTCTACAAGCGCCGTTTCGGGCCGTAAGTTTATGAGGTCTTCAATTGACGCGCGGGACCGGCCTTCTGCGTACTCTTCAAAATACTCGCCGGTCTGGCTGAATAACATGACAAAAACTGCCTCGGCATATTCTCCCAGGACAAAAGCGCCGATGGTAGCAACTGCCATCAGGAAGTTTTCATCGAGCAGTTCGCCGTGAACAATGCCCTCTCCAGCTTCTGCCAGGACAGAAAAGCCCACGAGCATATATGGCACCAGGTACAGTGCAAGTCGTATGAACCAGAGAACCGTCCCCTGTTCAGCACTGTGAAGTGCAGTCAGTCTGTCGGCCGCGATGACAGCTGCCAGAAGCACTGCCGTTACAATCAGTTTAGCCTTCTTCGACATGATTCATCCCCTGGTCAATGATGGTCACTACGTGATTGTCATTGAGCGCGTAGAATATCGTCTTTCCATCACGGCGGAAGCGCACGAGTTTGCTTTGTTTGAGAATCTGCAGCTGATGACTTACTGCTGATTGGGTCATATTGAGTTTTTCCGCAATCTGATTGACGCAAAGTTCAGATTCCCGTAAAGCATACAGAATCTTGATACGTGTTGTATCTCCGAAAATTTTGAAAAGGTCTGCCAGATCGTATAGAATTTCATCCGGCGGCATTGTGTCTGTTGTATCGCTCATTCTTTCATCCTTACATATGAACAAGTAATCATATGAAATATACGCATTCTTTTTCTATTTGTCAAGAAATGTGAAAATAAAAGACGAAATCATAAAAAAATCCTTCATAAAGGAGAAAATCTGATTTATAGTTAAAGTTGGCGTTATGCCGTAAGGAAATTGGTATGAGCGAATTATCACGTGTTATTTATGTCGATAGGGAAAAATGTGTCAGCTGCCATAAATGTATTGCTGTCTGTCCTGCTAAACTGTGTAATGACGGTTCAAAAGATTATGTTGAGATTGATCCTCGGCTCTGCATTGGATGCGGTCAGTGTATTGAAGCCTGTCCGCACGGAGCCCGTTATGGTATAGATGATTTTGACAAGTTCATGGTTGACGCGGCTGAAGGTGATTCCATCATTGCCATTGTTGCCCCTGCTGCTGCCTCTACCTTCAAGGGACATGATCTGGAACTGAACGGCTGGCTGAAATCTCTTGGTGTAAAAGCTTCTTTTGATGTCAGTTTCGGTGCTGAACTCACAACGAAGTCATATGTCGAATATATGAAGAAGGCAAATCCAAAGGTAGTAATTGCACAGCCGTGTCCGGCACTTGTTACCTGGGCAGAGATTTACAGGCCGAATCTCCTTCAGCAGTTTGCTCCTGTAGACAGCCCTATGGCACATACCATGAAGATGATACGTAAGTTCTATCCGCAGTATGCTACCTGTAAGATAGCGGTTATTTCTCCGTGCTATGCCAAGCGCCGTGAATTTGATGAAATCGGCTTGGGTGATTACAACATTACGTTTAAGTCAATCGTCAAATATCTGGAAGACAATCATGTTGACATTACGGATTATGAAAAAATTCCGTACGAGAATACCATGGCAGAGCGTGGAACCCTGTACTCAACTCCTGGTGGTCTTATGCGTACTGCTGCCCGGTATGTTCCCGGCATTTCACGCATAACCCGTAAGATTGAAGGTCAGCCTCATGTTACCCAGTATCTTGTTGAGCTCGACAAGGTTCTGAGTGCCGGCGAGGAACCTGCTTATAAACTGATTGACTGTCTGAGCTGTCTTGAAGGCTGTAATGGTGGAGCCGGAACGGTTACGGAAACTCAGCTGCTTGATGAAAAAGAAGGCTATGTAGAAAGCCGCAGTGAGGAACGTAAAAAGTACTGGCGCAGTCAGAGATTCTTTATTTCTATCCGGAATAAAACAAACTTCTCAAAACTGCATCGCGCCATAGACAAGTATTGGGATGCTGATCTCTATACCCGTAAATATGCCGATCACAGCGATAATCTCTTCAATATCATAAAGCGGCCTACCCGTAATCAGATTCAGGACATTCTTACAAAAATGGGAAAGACCCGTCCTGAAGATCTTATTAACTGTGGAGCCTGCGGTTACAAGAACTGCGAGCAGATGGTCGTTGCAATCTTCAATGGAAAGAATAAACCTGAAAACTGCCATTTCTACCGCATTGACAGAACGAAACAGATGGAAAAGCAGTTCAACCAGGATCTGCGCAATACCGTCAAAAACATTACTTCTGCCAGTGTAGACAAACTCACTGAATCAGAAACAAGCATGACGACACTGCTTGGCGTTACAGACAGTATGGTCAACGTTGTTGAAAGTTCAGCAGCCGGTATTGAGGAGATGATTGGAAACATCAACTCTATTGATAAGATTCTTACCGGCAATGTTGACCTTGTTCATGAACTTGAAGCTGCTACCCAGACTGGTGAGACAAACCTTGCAGACGTGACGGCAATCGTTGAAAAGATTGAGGAAAGTTCGCGCGGTATGGTTGAGATGAGTAAGGCAATCCAGCAGATTTCAAACCAGACAAACCTGCTTGCCATGAACGCTGCTATTGAGGCTGCTCATGCCGGTGAATTCGGACAGGGTTTCGCTGTTGTTGCTACTGAAATCCGTAACCTTGCAGAGACTTCTGGAAAGGAAGCCAAGCAGATTAACGACGTCCTTAAGCAGATGAAACGGCAGATTGATGCTGCATTCGAAAAGACCATTTCTGCAAAGAGTGAATTCGGAAACGTCGTCCGTCTTTCTTCTCAGGTTAAGGATCAGGAGACAGTCGTCAAGAACGCAATGTCAGAGCAGACTGAAGGTGGAAGCCGCCTGCTTGATTCTATTGCTGAACTGAAGGACAGTACACGCTCTCTGGCTGAAGCTGCCGACAGGCTGCAGACTGAAACACACACAGTCAAGGAATCTATTGCAAGGCTCGGTGA
>JAZUFS010000048.1:0-8306 GCA_045640805.1 Treponemataceae bacterium | reverse complement strand
GAAGCAGGCGCATTCGGCCTTACCGCAGCGCTCAACCGCATCGGCTTTACGACGGGCCGTTTAAAGACGGGAACACCGCCGCGTGTCCTGCGCCACTCAATCGACTTTTCCACGCTCGAACTGCAGCCCGGCGACGATGATGTCATTCCGTTCTCGTTTGACGACGAGACTGTCGACCGCCCCATGGTGCCGTGCCACCTTGTGTACACGAACGAAGAAACGCATAAAATCATCCGCGAGAACATCGGTCTTTCTCCGCTGTACTCAGGCAAGATAAGCGGTGTCGGCCCGCGCTATTGTCCGTCAATTGAGGACAAGGTCATGCGCTTCAAGGAACGCGAACGGCACCAGCTTTTCATTGAGCCGGAGGGCCTTGAAACGGAAGAAGTCTACCTGAACGGCTTCTCGTCGTCATTGCCTGAAGAAGTGCAGGACCGTTTCCTCCGCACGCTGCCCGGCTTTGAACACGCTGTCGTTGCCCGTCCCGGTTACGCAGTTGAATACGATTATGTAGAACCGACACAGCTGTACCCGTCACTTGAGACGAAACTTGTTGCCGGGCTCTTTAACGCAGGTCAGATAAACGGAACTTCCGGTTACGAGGAAGCTGCGGGGCAGGGACTTGTCGCGGGCATTAATGCAGGTCTTTATTGCCGTGCTCACATTGAGGCGTGCGGCTCGCGCGAGAATGCTGACCGCATCCACGACATTCCGCGCTACGAGCCACTTATCCTGGGACGGAGCGAAGCGTACATCGGCGTTCTTATCGACGATCTCGTGACGCTCGGCACCAAAGAGCCGTACCGCATGTTCACCGCGCGCGCTGAGTACCGCCTGAACCTGCGTCACGACACAGCGGATGAGCGCCTTATTGAAAAGGGATTCGCCGTCGGCCTTAAGACGCAGGCACAGCTTGATAAGGTACGCGAGAAAGTTGCTGCACGCGATGAGATTCTTGCGCTGCTCAAGAAAAAGCCGCATGCCGAGAATCCCGGCTACAAGGAAGCATACTGGAACGCTGCACAGATTGACTACAAGTACGAGCACTACATAGAAAAGCAGGATAAGCGCGTCGAAAAAATGAAGAAGATGGAGAACGCGCACATCCCCGAAAACTTTGACTACGGCGCCATTCCGGGGCTTTCAGCCGAGAGCCGCCTGAAGCTTGAGAAAATCAGGCCGGTCACGCTCGGTCAGGCAAGCCGCATCTCCGGCATCCGTACGAGCGACGTCATGCTGCTCATGGTGTATCTGAGATAAAAGAGAAGGGCGCTTTTACGGCGCCCTTTTTTATATTGCCAGAAACTGGTGACCAAACGCTTTTTGCAACCGGAAAATCATTTCAAGTGTAGGATTCGTCTTTTCCGGGTTTTCAAGACACTGATACTGCTGATATGACATCCCAGTCAGGGACGCTGCCTCTTTTTTTGTGCGGTCAGCCCGTGCATAACGCAGGTTGATGGCAAAGGCAATCTTCGGAGCAACCTCAATGGGCTCTCCTTCACAGTCTGTCACTCTTTATTATGGACAGGGACCGGGCACTTTTTTCAAAATTTAGGGAATTAAGTGATGAAAAAGTCGGAAAAAATAATAGATTTGATTTACAAGTAGTATTGATATACTGATAATTAGGACAGCTTTTTTTCTTTTCCAGGTTTCAATAAGCATCAGAAAAACTGCTATACATAATGGAATTGCCATAATGTTGTAGTGACAATATCCAGAAAAATCTTTCTTAAATAATGATAGAAGAGCTCTGGTGACACCACAAGTGGGACAGGGAATATGGAAAACAAAACGATAAAAGCAGGTCATAAAAAAAAGGCTGACTTAGCGTCAGCCCTTTGCAGAACAGAAATATTACAGAATTTTCATCAATTCGTTGTAGTTGTTCTCTTTGACCTTCTTTGAAATGTTAATGACATCAATCAGCCAGAGAATTCCACAGCAACCCAGTGTCAGTAATTTCAGGATACCCATTCCGGTATCACCGAGCATAAAACGGTCAACTCCAAGTTCACCAAGAAAAATGCTAACCAACAGCATTGTTGTCGGATCTTTCATTTCGATTGAACTAATTGTTGCATAACGGGAATCATCAACAGATGCCATTTTCTCACGGATAAGTACAGCTTTTTCATTTGGCAGTTTTTTTCCGTTTGCAACAAAAAACATATCAATTTTATTTGCGTCCATTTTTAGGAACCTCCTGATAACAAGTCCTTACACTTGTTAATAGTAACAGTGTAGTATGGTATTAACAAGTTGTCAACTGTTACTTTTACCATAGAATACTGAATATGGAGCAGGTAGAGTTACGCAAAGTTTTGGCTGCAAATATTAAATTGAAGCGCAAACTATATGGACTGACGCAGGAAAAACTGGCAGAAGTAACGGAATTGTCACCCCAGACAATCAACGACATTGAGGGATGCAGATCATGGGTAAGCGATAAATCACTTATAAAGATTGCCGAGGCCTTACATACTACTCCTGCGGAATTGTTGATGTCAGGAGACGGTTCTGATTTGCAAAAAGATATTGATATTTCAACTTTGAAAAGAAAGTTGCAGATTCACCTGACAGAAGCAGTAGAAATGTTCTTTACGAATTCGCAGTAATGCGTTCTATGTGGGCTTTCAGTCTTTCTCTGTCTTCTTCCGTTTTATCACCTTTGAAGTATATCTCAACAAAAGTGACGAGGTGCTTTGTCTGTTCGTAGATAAAGATAATCCGTATTCCTGATTGAGCACCTCTGCCGGGAAGAGAGCGACAGGCGAATTTTCTGACTTTGTATGAAGTGAGGTTTTCTTTACAGAATCCCTCTATTGGAACAAAAGCTGTTGAGGGAATATTCTGTTCAAAGTGGGTTTCAATGGTATACTTTTTGAAAGTCTCAAAGTCGGTTTCAAGTGTTCGAAACCGTTTCTGCAACGCCTTGAAATCTTTCTCAAATTCAGGAGTCAGGTGATAGTTAATCTTCTTCCTCCACATACTTCCTTACAGATGTTTCGGGCGTTCGGTAGAAAACGGATTCGTAATCAAGTACTTCTTTGTCTTTTGCACCAATCCAGGGGATGTCTTTGTGTGAAAGATTTGACAGTTCTGCAGCCGTCTTGTGAGAGTGCTTTTCAAGCTCTGCATCAATGAACTGAAGTTCAAGTGCTGATAACTGTTCAAGATCCGGCTCAACGATAGGCAGGTATTTTGTCATATCATGCTGATAGTATTTAGTTTTGATTTCTTCTATCTGGCCGTCATTTTCCATCTGTTTTACCAGTTTTGCAAAACTGACTGGAGTAGGGCCGAAGGTGTTTTTGATGTATGAAAGCCCCATAAGTTGCTTTTCGTACAGTTCGTAAAAATCAAAATCAATGAAATAAAGCAGTTTGTACAGAACAGTCTGACCGACATTCGGGCGGGCGCCGACTTTTGTCAGTATATACAGAAAAACCTGTTTGAATTTTTCGATGTTGTTTTCAGGGATGCTGATGCGGATATCAGACTGTTCAGACATGCCAGTTAAAGGTTCGATCTGATATTCCGGTTCGACAGGCATGACGTCATCAATAAGGCATGAGTATGAAACATCGAACAGTTTTGCTGCTTTCCGAAGTATATCAAGCGGCATATCAACGGTACCGGTCTCGTATTTAATATATGACTGACGGCTTATTCCAAGTTTGCCGGCAAGTTCATCCTGGGAAAATGAGTTTCTTTCGCGAAGTGTTTTCAGAGTTTCATTCATATCCATAATATAGGTTCAGGAATACTAAGTGTCAAGAATTAAATACACTGTATTGTAAATAAAAAGATACAATATTTAGATGTGTAATTACGACGCGTTTCCTCACTACTTAATATGGATAGTCCCCGGGCACTTTTTTCGCGCATTTCCTCACTTTTTTTGGACATTTTTCTTTTCATGCTCTATCTTATTTGGTAAGGGCTGGAGGTACACATTATGTCCTGGATTGCAATTGTAACGCTTGTTGTTGGCATTTTACTCGGTGCTGTCGTCATGTATTTTGTTGGCAGACGGAAGAAGAACGCCGGTACTGACATGACGTTGCAGGAAGTCCTTTCCTGGCTTGATGTGCACAATTTCATCGCAATGGCGAAAAATCAGGTTGAAGGTCTTAACACAACACCTCCGCTTGAGGGCAGTGAATGGGCTCAGGTCCTTGTCCCCTGTTCAGAAAATGACTGCCCGCGTGATGTGCCTGATCCGGCAAACTGTGCTGATTTGGTTGAAGTAAACGGAAAGAAATATTGTCAGGGACTTATCAATCTCATCAATCCGACTGAACCTGTCCGTAAGGTTCCTGAACCAGACCCGAAGATGCTGACTGATGAAGAAATCCAGATGATGACAACGCTGATTGAGCGCATCAAGGATGCAAACGTAAAAAGCTGACAGATTACATTGCTGATGAAAGGGCGCTCCGGTGGCGTCCTTTTTTTATCTGCATACAGTGGCGATGCTGTTTTCGAACAGGGTTTTCTCTTCTTTTGTGAGCAGCTCTTTCGCGTACAGTGCCTGCTCGAAC
Organism: Treponemataceae bacterium; assembly: GCA_045640805.1. GTDB lineage: Bacteria > Spirochaetota > Spirochaetia > Treponematales > Treponemataceae > Treponema_I. The sequence goes on along the minus strand of JAZUFS010000048.1, from coordinate 3,756 downwards.
AGGCGGCCTGCGGTGAGCGCGGCAACTGCCTTAGAAGCAGCGGGTGCCTTCTCTTCGTCACCTGCTCCTGAAATCGACTCAGCTAGAAGGCGCGCAAATTCAAGCGGTGCCATGTGCGGCTTGAAGCTGATGCCCTGTGCGGCACCGTAATCTACGAGATGCATGAACATTTTTGTAAGTGCGTCCAGTTCCGCACGCTTTTCCTTTGACTTACGCGCGCCTGAAAGCAGGTCCTTCATGGAGTCGCGGAAGTGGGCGGCTTCGACTGTGTTGTAGACAATCTTCTGGCGGGTTGTGTGAAGCAGGTCGTGTATCAGTTTCTTCAGTTTTTTCCACACATCCCGAAGGAAAAGCGAGAGTTTCTTGTTCTTCCAGAAGTCACGCCATTTTTTACCGAAAAAGGCGCTTATCAGGAAGGCGAGAATGCCGAATGCAATTACTGCTATGCACAGATATTCAAAAACAATGAAGAACTTATGCAGTACTATGGACAGCCAGGAATCATCCTTTCTGTTGCCAAGTTCCTCATTCAATTCAGCTGCCAGATCATAATCCGTGTTGTCGGTCTCAATCTCGAAATCCATATACCGGTTTACTTCATACACCTTATGTTTCAGCATGAAGTATTGGGGTTTAAGAAGTGCAGTATCTGATGAAAGGATTGCTCCTGCGGCAACGCTTATGACGCACAGCAGTACACACAGACCAATGATGCGCGGACGGTAACTGAAAATGGAACTGTGACCCAGAAATGCAAAAGAAGTTTCATGGTCATTTACCGTATACAGGATAATGAGCCCGACAAACGAAATGATGAACAGGATAAGGCTGATGAAATCGCCTATGGATATATCCTGACCGACAATATGCAGAGTCAGGATGAAGGCACACAGCACAAGGGATATGACAAACAGGGTCAGAATGAGTTTTTTTGCGCAGTTGACGTAATCTGATACAAACCAGTTGTTTTCCACAAGATCTGCGGCAAGCTCCTTACCATCCATTCCAGAAGCATGCGCGGCAAACTTCTCGTACAGGTCAAACATATTCTTTATAAGATAGGTCAGAATGACGGCACAGTTCGTTCCCGCCCAGATAAGGCCTGTTGAGACAATCGGTTTACAGAACTTGATTATCAGGAACAGGATGATGTTCAAATAAACCAAAAAACGCACGTACGTGAAGCCATTTGCTTTTTCAGAGACGAACAAATCGTGTACCAGCAGGCTGATGATATCAATTCCGGCGATAAAGAGCAGGGTGATGCCAAGCGGTTTGACGTATCCCGCCGGAAATGAGTCGCGGATGAGGAACACGAGCGTGAAACTGCCGGTCAGCGACATGAAAAGCGTAAAGATGCGGTGCAGGACTTTCTGAAGGAATGCTTTGTTCATACGCGTTCTCCTTCAAGGACGCCTTTGGGAAAGTCAGCGTCGTAGTCTTCAACAGTGGCATTGTCTATGACCATGAAACGTGTTCCAGACGGCAGTTTCGCCTTGTATGCCTCGTACGGGTTTGTTTCTACGCTGCCTTCTTCCATCTGGATGACGGCAAGCAGGTCAAGAATGACGCCTGCCTGATTTTTGGCCGGTGCAAGGAACGGGAAACCTGTGCCGTATGCAGCGAATCCGCATTTCTGGCCGAGCATGCTGCTTTTTTCAATGACGGCCGCAGCAATTTCAATGGCTTTTTCGCCCTGCTCATAACGCTGCTTGAGCGGAAAGTCGTTCAGAGCAAGGTTCAGAAAGACGAAAAGAGGCGCATCAAAGGTCGCTTCGTATTCGTTGGTGAACAGTTGCTGGCCGAGCGCCGTGCTTGCTGTGTGTTTGGCACTTGCGCGCCAGTTGATTCTCTTCTGCTCGTCGCCGCTTCTGTATTCACGCAGGGAACGGCGCATGGTTACGTCTTCATACACGATGTTCTGAATCTTGAGCACGCCTTGCGGAAAGCCCGGTTTCGGCAGCGCAGGCACATCAATGCGGGCGGGCCGTACGGTTACTGAACATGGCGCTTCTATTTTCAGTTCGACGGGAAACAGTCTGAGCGGGTCAGAAGTTTTAATGGTGACCGGCCCTATCATGTACTTGCCGCGGTGGGTTCCCATAAGCCGGTAGGTCATGGTTGCCTGTTCGCGTTTACGCAAACTCAAAAGGGCGCGGTTTTCGCCGTTGATGACGATCAGCTCGCTCGTATAGTCCTGGATGTAGCAGGTCAGTGCGGGCAGACGCCCCCTGTTCATTACGGTGAAGAAGATGTTTGCCGATTCATTTTTCGCAAGCGAGACAGACTTGAGTGTGCGCTCGACCGTAAGATTCTGCAGCAGTCTCCATGAATACAGGTATGACAGCAGGATGCACACGAGAACGGACATAAGGATAGCCTGAATGAATTTCCATGGCGCAAAGAGAAAAAGAACGAGGATGAAAAGGAAAAGATTTCTGACTTTCTTAGGAATCCGTATCATACATGAGCTTTGAATGATGGGATTGGGACGGAAATAAGCAGTTCCTGAATGATGTGTTCAGCAGAGAAGCCCTTAAGGATTGACTCCGGTGTCAGAATGAGGCGTTTTCTGAAAGCAGGCAGTGCCAGCAGTTTTACGTCTTCCGGTGTCACGTAATTCCTGCCCTCAATTGCTGCCCAGGCCTGTGCAGCCTTGTACAGCGCAATTGATCCGCGCGGAGAAACGCCGCACTGCAGGCGGTCGTCTTTTCTTGTCATTGCTACCAGGTCGAGCAGATACTGCAGTACCGCTTCATCCACGTGGATTTCGGCAGCTTCCTGCTGGCAGGCGAGGATGTCTTCTTTTGAAACGACTGGCTGGACAGTTTCTACCGGGTGAATGCTTGCCCGCTGTGCCGTAATGATTGCAGCCTCATTTTCTGCATCAGGATATCCGACTGAAAGAGTCAGCATGAAGCGGTCTTTCTGGGCTTCTGGCAGCGGGAACGTGCCTTCTGACTCAACGGGATTTTCAGTTGCTATGACGAAAAATGGTTTGTCTATTGTGTGAATTGCGCCATCAACACTGACCTGTGCCTCAGCCATTGCCTCAAGAAGGGCAGACTGTGTGCGCGGTGTTGCTCTGTTAAGCTCGTCTACAAGAACGAGTGATGAAAGGACAGGACCTGCGCGGTAGTCAAACTTCTGCTCTGAAGGCAGCCACACGGATGAACCGGTAATGTCAGACGGCATAAGGTCCGGTGTACACTGAATGCGCGAATAGGGAAGTCCTGCGCTTTTTGCGAGTGTCTTTGCAAGGACAGTCTTTCCTGTACCCGGAACGTCTTCAAGAAGGACATGACCGTCTGCAAAAAGAGCAGCCATGAGCATTTTTACAGTTTCTTCGTTGCCGCGGAATACACGGCAAACCGATGACAAGAGGGCAGCAGAGGTTTGCTGAATAGCGTTTTTACTCATTTTTTTTCCTGAAAATCAGTTATTTGTCTAATTCTGAGTCCAGTATTGCAAAAAGTTCTTCTTTTGTGAACAGGCCGCAGTCAACCATGTCGACACACTGTTCGCTGACGCTTCTGTTGAAGAACAAGAGATCGTCCGTACAGATTGTCAGACGGCAACCGGCATCCCACATCTTGCGCATCGGGTGTTCTTTTTGGCTCTTTGCAGCGCCGAGTGATACGTTACTTGCAGGGGTGACGTTACAGCGGATTTTCTTATCAACAAGCATCTGAAGTACTTTGTCGTCCTGACATGCGCCAAGACCGTGCTGAACTTCATCAAGCTCAAAATAGTCTA
>JAZUFS010000047.1:0-2600 GCA_045640805.1 Treponemataceae bacterium | reverse complement strand
GTCCAGCCGGATGCCATCAAGAATGTACTTAAGGTGTTCAACGGCACCGTCGTACAGGTTACCGATGTAAAAGAATCCGATGACAGCGGATTACATGCAGAACAAAATATACAAGACCAGCCAGAAGGAGAATAGAAAATGAACTTCAATCCATTTGATTTACTCAAGAACGCACAGGATATACAGGGCAAGATGAACGAGCTTCAGGAAGAGCTCAAAACCGTCTACGCAACAGGAGAGTCCGGTGGCGGCATCGTCAAGGTAACCATGAACGGCCAGTTTGAGATGACCGCCATCCAGATTGACCCGATTGCCGTTGATCCGCGCGATGTCCCGATGCTGCAGGATCTGATTGTCGCCGCAAGCCATGCCGCATCCGACAAGATCAAGGATATCCTCAGGCAGAAGGCTGGCCCGCTTCTCGGCGGATTGAATATTCCTGGCATGGGGATGTAAATGAACGCCATTGAAGAACTCGCCGACAGCTTTTCACGGCTGCCAGGCATCGGCAAGAAAAGCGCAATGCGCATTTCGTACCACCTGCTGAACGAAGACCCGACTTTCCTGCACCAGTTTGCCCGCGAACTGACGACGCTTCACGAACGCATAAAACGCTGCTCAGTCTGCGGTGCCTACACGGAAACCGACCCGTGCATCATCTGCTCGGACACACTCCGCGACCGCTCGCTGCTGTGTGTCGTTGAACAGCCGCAGGATGTCATGACAATTGACGCATCGCACGAATTCCGCGGGCAGTTCCATGTCCTGGGCGGCGTCATTGCCCCGCTCGAGGGAATCGGCCCGGACCAGCTTTCCATCGGGAAACTTGTTGAACGCGTAAAACAGGGCGAAATCAAGGAAGTAATCATCGCGACGAACCCGACCGTCGAAGGCGATACCACCGCACTTTATATCCAGAGGATTCTTGCCCAGACAGGCGTCACCGTCTCACGCCTCGCTTCCGGACTGCCCGTCGGCGGTGACCTTGAGTACGCAGACAAGCTCACCCTCGCCCGCAGTTTCCGCGGCAGAATCACCTATTGAAAGAACGCTGTTTTTGGAAAAAATACTCACTGCCTTCGTATAGTACTATATGGAGGTAATGGATGCACACAACTTGTCCTTTTAAATATACTTGTCAGTATACTTGTTTCGGGATATCATCAGATATGGAGGGTGTCTTGCCACAGTTATCCTTATATCTGACTGAAGAACAGTATGCAAAACTGAAAAATGAAGCTCACGCAGAGAACATATCTCTTTCAAAATGGGTCACGACCCGTCTTCTCGATACGGTAGAACCGCGCTACCCTGCTGGCTGGTCCACTCTGTTCGGTTCCGTAAGTGATGACACTTTCATCAGACCCGAACAGCCCCAGCCTGGTGAAAGAGAGGTGCTCTGATGTATTTTCTGGATACAAACACCTGCATCTACTTCCTGAATGGAAAATACCCGGCAATCCGCGACCGGATGCTGATGATACCGCCCCGTCAGATCAAGATTCCGTCCCCCGTAAAGGCTGAACTGCTGCTTGGTGCTTATAAAAGCCAGACACGCGAGCAGACAACCGAAAAGGTACTCGCTTTCCTGAAGCCGTTTGAGGTCATCGCCTTCACAGATGACATGACAAAAGAGTACGCAGATATCCGTGCTGAAATGGAAACCGCAGGGACACCGATTGGCGCAAACGACTATTTCATTGCAGCAATCGCACGAAGCATGAACGGCATTCTCATCACACACAATACGGATGAATTTTCACGTGTGAGCAAGCTGCAGCTCGAAGACTGGACGATTTGAGCCTCGCCCTCATCTCCTGAACGCAGCCTCTGTCGCCTCGGCAGCTTCACGCGCTTTCTGCGCTTCTGCCTCTCTCGCAGCGGCTTCGCGGGCCTCCCGTCGTCGTGCGCGGATGCCACCTGCTACCTGATAGCGGTCGGGCTGACCTGACGCGATGCGCTCTGCCTGGCACTCGAGCTGCGTCTTCACCATGCGGCGGAACACATCCATAAGCGGCTGCGGGTCGCACGTGCAGAACTCCGCTTCATTCAGCTCGCGAAGCAGGTAATAACATGTCTCTATGGTCGAAAGGTAATCGGGCTTGGGCTCGGTCTTGAAGGTGTATTCTGACGAATAGCCCGCCGTAAAACTGATTTTCTGCAGGGATGTGACGTTCGGGCTCAGGCGGAGCATTTTCCGCGCGCAGGGCCATGTCGCGTCAACAAGGATGACGAGCAGCGTCCTGTCGCCGACGACTTCTTTCAGCGTGTGGGGCGCCGTGTCGCGTACGCCGGCGGCAGTCCACGCATCCGGACCGGGGTACATGACGACCGGATAGTACTGCGGGTCTGAAAGCAGCTCCTTAAGCCGCCGGTTCTCCGTGAAATCTATGCCGATTATGATTTCTGAGCCAGGCAGTGAAAGGCAGGCAAGGCGCCCGGTCCCCGTTCTCTGCTTGTACGCTTCTTTGGGGTGCATCAGGAACACGAACTTTATGCCGGACTCAACCGGCTTTATGTATTTGCAGTAGCACGTTTCCTCCGGGCGGAAACAGCGCAGGCACTTTGCGCACACAGCAGACTCCTTGATCACACGGCGT
>JAZUFS010000046.1:0-2550 GCA_045640805.1 Treponemataceae bacterium | reverse complement strand
GGCTGGATTGCACCTGTTTCGTTATTGACTGCCATGACGCAGACAAGTGCGGTGTCAGGAGTAAGACGTGAAGTTACTGCCTCTGGAGTTACGATGCCACGATTGTCCGGCGGTATGGAAACTACTTTCCATCCGCATCGTTTCATCATTTCAGCCTGATTCTGCAGGGCAGGGTGTTCAATCGCACTTACGAGAATTGTTCCCTTTGACGGACGCTGCAGGAGTGAGAGCATCGGCAGATGATCGCTTTCCGTACCACCTGACGTGAAGACAATGCTCTGCCCGCTGACACCAAGTGCGGCTGCACATCGTTTCCTGCAGTCGTTTATGACATGGCGTGCTTCAATGCCGGTACCATGTACGCTTGAAGGATTTGCTCCGTTCTCAAGTGAGATGCGGAGTGCCTCATTCCATATGTCTTCATCGCCGGGTGCAGTTGCCGCCCAGTCAAAATAGTGTTCCCTGTTCATGCAAGCACCGCCAGAATATCGTCGTCACGTACTTCCTGTACGACTGTGCTGTTCATTTCACGCTGAAGTACGCAGCAGATTGCCTTGTCTGCATTTTTCTTGTCGTTGCGCATTGCTGCAAGCAGGTTTTGGGCTGTCTCTTCGCGTGAAAGACCGAGTCTGGAAAGGGATGGGTGCTGCGGTTCAGTACACCAGCCATAACTTTCAAGCAGTGAGAAAACCTCATCGTGCCAGGATTCATCTTCTGTAAGATGCAGTCTGTCACTCAGTTCGAGCGCACGGGCACATCCCCAGGCGACGGCATCTCCGTGTGGAACTGCTCCAAGACCGGCGCATGTTTCAAGGGCGTGACCGAACGTGTGGCCAAGATTCAGCTGCTTTCTGTCACCTTTTTCCATGAGGTCGCGTTCCACGACGGATGCCTTTGAGCGGGCTGAGCGCAGGACAAGCTGCATGAGAACCTCACTGTCACGGCTATCTATTTCTGATTTCTGTTCCTTCAGGATCTGGAATAATTTCGGGGCGTACAGCATTGCAGTTTTTACCACTTCAGCAAGTCCAGAACGGAATTCTGCCTCTGGAAGTGATTTCAGGAATTCTGTTGCCATGTAGATGCGGCGGGCAGGGAAGAAGGTGCCGATCATGTTCTTGTAACTTTCGTAATCGCAGCCGGTCTTGCCGCCGATTGAGGCGTCTACCATTGCAAGCAGGGTGGTCGGAACAAGTTCCAGCGCCGCGCCACGCTTGAAAATGCTTGCCGCCATGGCTGTCATGTCAGTTATGACGCCACCGCCAATTCCCGTGAAAACTGAGGTTCGTGTCATGCCCGCCTCAATTGCTGCGGAAACGATTTTCAGAACGTTATCAATCGTCTTTTCATCTTCGCCGGCTTTAATGACAACGCAGACTGATGAAGATGGAATGCCGTCAAGGAAAGTGCGCACCTGCGGAAGGGAAGCGACATTAGTGTCTGTTACATAAACACGGCGCACATCCTCAGTCCTGATAAGCGAACCGTCGTATGCCAGAATCTGTTTCTGCTTCCGCAGTTCATTAAATACGGAATTACAATCATCGTAAAAGAATATTTCAGTTGCATCTGTTCCCGGATGTACCGCGGAATAGGTGACGTTCATTGATTCATGCTGCATGAGGTTATTGTATCGTTTTTTCATCTATATGTAAAACAGCACGCGTTATGCTTGGAATAAGATTTTTTACTGAGGTACAAAAGGCGCCATATGTTGTATAATTAAAGACACATTTAAGGTCTGTTTAAGTACATTCTTTTAAAATGTTTGTAAAGTAATTACATGCATTTAGCTGATAAAAATGTGGAGGTTGTATGATAGAAGTTGTACACGTTTCCCGTTCTTTCGGAACCTTCCGCGCAGTTGATGATATAAGCTTTTCCATTCAGACGGGCGAAATTGTAGGTCTTCTTGGACCTAACGGCGCCGGAAAAACAACAACTATGCGGATGATTACCGGGTTTCTGGAACGGTCGGGAGGTTCCATCAAGATTGATGGACAAGACATTACGGTAGACCCGGTAGCTGCCAAGAGGAAGATAGGCTACATGCCTGAATCAGCTCCCCTTTACAGTGATATGATAGTCGCCGATTACCTTGCGTATGTTGCAGGCATGCAGCAGGTAGATGCAAAGGTTAAGGTTCCTCAGCTTGCAGAAATTTGCGGACTGAAAGAAGTCATGCACAAGAATGTCGGAAACCTTTCACGCGGATACCGCCAGCGTGTCGGACTTGCACACGCACTCATGAACGATCCTGAAATCCTTATTCTTGATGAGCCGACAAGCGGTCTTGACCCTAACCAGATTACTGAAGTACGTGCCCTTATCAAGGAAATCGGAAAGACGAGGACGGTCATCATTTCCACCCATATTCTTGGTGAGGTTGAGATGCTCTGCGACCGCATCATCATTATTGCACGCGGAAAAATCGCCGCCGATGCTCCGACTACGGAACTCAAGACGCGGTTTGGCAACAATGCCGTTGTGAACGTAAAGGCGGGCGGCTGCACTGCTGACGAACTTACCGCCGCAATCAAGGCCGCTGTC
>JAZUFS010000045.1:0-1775 GCA_045640805.1 Treponemataceae bacterium | reverse complement strand
GGCCTCCGACTTCGCTGTCTTTGTTCCGGGTGTCATTTCAGGAAGCCCTGTTTACGAGATGCTTGCTGACGGCGTCACTTCTGCCGTTACAGACTGGAACACCGCAAATGCTTCTTCAGACAGTCAGGCAACAGTCACCGTCATTGAAGCTGGTACGAACCAGGCTGAGTGGAGCGGAAAGCTCACTGCGCTTGCCGCATCAGGTGATTACGACCTCATCATCAGCTCAAACCCGTCACTGCCGGAACTGATCGCACCACTCACAGAGCAGTTCCCTGATTTGAAGTTCATTCTGCTCGATGCAGAACTTGCCGGTAACGCTTCTGTTGAAACAGTCCAGTATAATCAGAGCGAGCAGGCATATCTTGCAGGCTATGCCGCAGGCGTTGCCACAGTCTCAAAAGAACTGACATACGCAAATCCAGACAAGAAGGTTGCCCTCATTGCAGCACAGGAATATCCTGTCATGAACAACATCATTCTCCCCTTTTTCACAAAAGGCGTGCAGGCAGCAGCCCCGGATGCAACCGTCGATTTCCGTGTCGTAGGCAACTGGTACGACGCTTCAAAGGGTGCAGAAATTGCCCGTTCACTGTATGACGAAGGTGTGGATGTCATTCTTCCGATTGCAGGCGGTGCCGGTCAGGGCGTTATTGCCGCAGCTCAGGAACTCGGCTTTTACATCACCTGGTTCGATGACAACGGCTTCTCTCAGGCACCAGGCTACGTCATTTCAAGTACTGTCATGGAACAGAAACGCATGGCTTATGAAGTTACAAAAGATTACCTTGAAGGTACAGCTGCTTTCGGCACAGCACGCACTGTCGGCGTCCGCGAAGGATACGTTCAGTTCGTTCAGGATGATCCGCTGTACATCTCGACTCTGCCTGAAAGCGACCGCACCCTCATTGATGCGGTTTACAAAGACATTAAGGACGGCTTCCTCGTTCTTGGGAACAACAACGTCGTAAACATCAACTGATACATGCATACACTTGCCGTCTCGCACATCTCAAAACACTATTCGCGGAAAAAAGCACTCGACGACGTCTCGCTCTCATTTGGGGCAGGCGCCGTCCATGCGCTTTTAGGTGAAAACGGGGCCGGCAAATCAACGCTCGCATCCCTGCTTGCAGGAGACGCCCAACCAACTTCAGGCTGCATCACGCTGGATGGAAAACCAACCGCATTCAGCTCACCACGCAATGCGCTTGAAAACGGTATCGCCATGATCAGGCAGCAGCCGCTTCTGGCCCCTGCCCTGACACTCTGGGAAAACTGCATTCTGGGAAACCGGGACACGGGCGCCGGGTTTCTGAAAAAACGTACCGCCATAGCAGAACTTTCTGCTCTTGAACGCGACTGGAACTTTTCCGTTGCACTGGATAAGAAAGCGCGCTCTCTGACGGCTCCCGAACGCCTGTTCGGCACTCTGCTCGCCAATCTGTATGCATCACCACACTTCCTTATTCTTGATGAACCGTCTGCCACGCTTGATAAAGAACAACGTTCGGCACTTTTTTCACGTCTGAAAGAAGCAGCACACAAAGAAGGCATGTGTGTAATCTTCATAACTCATAACATTCAGGAAGCGCTTGATTACGCGGATTACATCACCATTCTGCAGAAAGGCCGCGTCGTCTTCTCAGAAAGCATCAGAGAAAAAAAGCCGGCAGCAGGCGACATAGCGGATATGCTTTTTGCAAAAAAAGAAAGCCGCGGCTTTACGTTTGCCGCAGCAACCGGGGTAACCGCTTCCAACAGCCCTGACGTTC
>JAZUFS010000044.1:0-2705 GCA_045640805.1 Treponemataceae bacterium | reverse complement strand
CTAACTCACGACTAAAGTCACAAGCATGCGGCGGCGAGCTAGTCAAAGACGAACAGAACCTGGAATGAGCAAAATCTGCTTCTTAACCGTTCGCTTTGTCCAGAATATTGTAAACGACCTCGCCATCGATCTCTACATATTTGAGGAAACTTCCACCGATGGTATCGTTATCGATCCGGAGCAGACAGTCCTCATTTCCGGGCGTGGTATTGTCAGAGTCCGCGAAGAAAAGATCCTTGGTTTCCCGGATGATCATGCGCAGTTTGCTTTCACCCAAATGCTGACATTTCGCGCACGCGTCATTGTCGCTGAAGGTGCTGTCATTGCACACAAACGGGTTGTCGATGAATGGGCAATCTTCATCGTTTCTGGACTTGCAGATCGGCTCTGTGAATTTCACTTTCACGTTGTGAAGACCGGTCGTTACCTTGTTGGATTCTGTACTCATAATGCGCCTCATTTGTTCCTGTACTTTCCTGCTTTCTGTTGCAAAAGTAGGCGAACACATTATACATGAAAACAATCAATATTTCATGGGGAACAGTTGGGAAAATCCCGCTTTTTATCGGATTTTTCTGAATTTCGGAAAGGTATACACGCATATTTCAAGTGGGTAGCAACTGCTGTTTCAGTGACTGGAAGACGCGTGTATTACGATATTAAGGTAATACATTATTACAGTTATTAAGTTATGTCAGTTATGCCAATTATTAACATTATCAACCTTACGAGGAGGAGAATATGAGAGCATATCGCAGGCGAACTAGGAGCAATATCTCTGAGCACAGTATAGAACGGGCAATCGAACGTATCGGTCTTGAGAGGAAAGCGGCCGAGAGATTTCTGCTAAACGGTCTGAGACATGGCCGGACCGGAGATCACTACAGTGGTAGAGAAAGAAGGTTTCTTGAATCACATGCCAAGGGTGATCAGTTGTCGGCAATAGCCTATAACGGATACTGCCTCGTTATGTGCGATGATAAGGTCTGTCTGACAGTCTATGCTTTGCCTGATTGGTTTGGAAAGAAGGTCAGGTATGATCATAAGAAAAGAATCCGGAATGCGAAAAAATATATGAGATTTGAGGGGCAGTTATCTGCACTCGGGATGACTGATACAGATCTACGATATTACTAAGAAAATGAAGACGACAGGTATTCCTTTTGGGTAGTTTTTTACGGCTGTTTTTCAGTTACTGGCGGGACCGTAAAGTAGCTATGGAAAGATGAAGTGAGCGTCAGCTTCGGTTTGTATACAAAGCAGAAAAGACAAAATTCCGTTCTGCAATTTGTGCAAGGTAACTGCAGTGAGGAAGTGCGTTGGATGTTCTGCAATTCTGTTGTATTGATCGTTGAAGGCCGCTTAAGTGAATGGAAAACAATGACCAGATCACAGAATATCGAGTCACTACACGGAATGGTGTTCAAATACGGAAAAACCATGTTTCTTCCCGCTCAAACACGCTGAAACATACGGAAAACTCGATAAATATGGACTTTTTTACTAGTAGGTTGTAAAGGGGAATGGTTTTCAGAATCTATTTTTGTTCTGAAAAGTACATTGCGGTCGTGGATATGGCCGTTTTCCACATGAAAAGGGGCATACGCCAGGTTGCCGGTCCTGCCTGAAAACGGTGTTTTCACATCCGGAAAGTGGCAGTAATCAGGCTTTTCGGAACTGGATCTGACAGAAGACAGAAAGATAGACAAACAAAAAGCATGCAGGGAGATGAACATAGTCTATGTATGACGCTTTGCCAAAGGGGCTGATCCTTGAATATGATGATGTTTTTATCGGAAAAAGAGATCATCTGTCGACCGTGTTCTTTGCTGACGCGACACGGCCCAAGCAGCATAAGATCGCACTGGAACTTATCCGGTATGCTATCGAAACGCGTCTTCGCTGGACACCGGTCGAAGTGCGGGATTTCTTGTCAGAGGATATCTTGCAGAAACTGAAACTGAAGGTGCTTTTGAAATACATCATTTTTCCGAAAGCATACTTCCATGAGTACGATCTGTTCTACATTGCGTGGTGTCTGTATCCGCAGACGAAAAACATGACAGAAGAAGAACTGGAACTGCGTGTGTACAGACGGCTGCTTGCAAGTGACACATACAGGATCCCGGCTGAGTTCTTTTCGTTTGCGGAAGGAACGCGACGCGCCGGGAACTGCTTGAGTTATGCGATTGAAACATATCATCAGTTCCCGAAGGATGACGGGTTTCCCATGTATGAGTTTTTCGCGGGCGATAATGCGGTTGCGTTTCTCAAACAGTGCAAACTGTACAAGGTTTGCAGGCAGATGTTCCCTACCCCGCTGGATTATCTGCATACAGCGCTGCGCACGGATGAGAGGAAAAAGATTTACTACTCCTTCTTTTCATTTCTTGCGCGAATGAAGAAGGATGAACAGACAGAAGAACAGGAGAGATAGTATATGCCTTATATGTATGGTGGCCATACTGATGCCGGTTACAAGAGAGATTTCAATGAGGATCACATCCGGGTCGAGACACTGGATGACAACACTGTGCTTGCCATGATTGCAGATGGTGCAGGCTCCAGGGCGAGCACATTGCAGCCTGCGCAGATCGCGACAGATTTGGTTTCGAAGAGCATTCGCAGGATCTACAATTCGCAGCCGGAAATGATAACCGGGAGCGCTACGCTTTGCCTGTGTGAGGCTATTCGCAGCGCGAACG
>JAZUFS010000043.1:0-1696 GCA_045640805.1 Treponemataceae bacterium | reverse complement strand
TCCGACTTCATTCAGCTGAAGGACGGCAAGACGTATCCGCTGCTCCGCATCACTAACGAAGCATATCCCCGCCTTTTCAGAACCCGCCGCATGGTTAACGACGGCTCCCGGTATTTCGGACCGTTCCCGAACGTACAGGCGCTCGACGATTTTCTTGAATCGATGCAGGTTCTGTACAAGCTGCGGTTGTGCCGCAAGTTCCAGAAACGGGATACTCCCTGTCTGTATTACCACATAGGCCGCTGTTCGGCGCCCTGCTGCGGAAAAATTTCGAGAGAGTCCTACAGTCAACTTATCGGCGAAATCGCATGCTTCCTTAATGGTGACCAGGCAGAAAATCTCAAGAAAATGGAAGCGGAGATGAAAGAAGCCGCCAAAAAGCTTGAGTTTGAGAAAGCAGCACGCATCAGGGACGGCATGAAGGCCGTTTCCATGCTGCACATGCACAATGCGGTGTCTGACTTTGACCCGAACGCGCGCGACTACATCGGCTTTGCAACTGAAGGCAGTCTTGTTTCCTTCGTCATCCTGAAGATGAGGCATGGCAGGCTTCTGTCGCGCGACCTGTACCAGACGAACAGCCTTAAGGACGAGGATGAGCTTATCTCCGAGTTCTTCACCGCGTACTACACTGAGCCTGAAGACATTCCGCCCGCCATATACGTGCCGAAAGCAACTGATGTGCAGCTTTTACGCCGCTGGGTTTCAGAAAAGTTCAAGACATCATGCAAGATTGTCGTGCCCCGCACCGTGCAAACGATGGAGGCAGGCGAAAAAGGCGGCAGTGCAGGCTCATCGCGTCACAAGGCAGCGCTTGAGATGGCAATACAGAACGCACGCGAAGACATCATCCGCAGAGTCAGGGAACGCGGCGATATGCCTGCAATGCGCGAGCTTCAGAAAGTGCTCAATCTGCCGACGCTGCCTGTCCGCATAGAAGGCTTTGATATAGCGCATATCGGCGGCAAGATGCCCGTGGCGAGCCTCATCAGCTTTTACAACGGCAACCCGGACAAAAAGAACTACCGCTATTTCCGCCTGAAGACGACGGAAGGCATAATCGACGACTTTGCTTCGATGAGGGAAGCGACGAGCCGCCGCTACACACGGCTTTTAAATGAGCAGGCGGAGATGCCTGACCTGATCATGATAGATGGCGGTATCGGCCAGGTGAACGCCGTGCAGGGGGTGCTCAACGCCCTCGAGCTCGACATTCCGATTGTTGGTCTTGCCGAACAGGATGAAGATTTGTACCTGCCGGGAAACAGCACCCCCATCAAGCTGCCGCGCCGCAGTGACGCACTCCGCCTGCTGCAGCGCGTACGTGACGAGTGCCACCGCTTCGCCACAAGCCGCAACCAGAAACTGCGCACAAAGCAGAACGTCGTCTCACGCTTCCAGCAGCTGCCGCATATCGGCAAAGCGCGCGCCCGCATAATCATGGACACGTGGCATACGCTCGAGGAGTTCGCCCGCGTCTGCAAGGAAGATGCACAGGCAGTCGCCGACACGCTGCTCATTCCGCTCACGCAGGTCGAAGACGCCGGAAAGGCCGCGGACATTCTGCTGAAACAGGCTGAGACAAAGCAGATGAAGGCCGGCCCTGGCGAACGCGTGCTGAGCTCAGGCGGAACCGCTCACGGGATGGGCGGAGCAGGCTTACAAAATGCTGATGGCGCAGAGAAGACAGCAGATG
>JAZUFS010000042.1:0-9296 GCA_045640805.1 Treponemataceae bacterium | reverse complement strand
GACCTCGGCAGTGATATACACGCTTTCCTGCCTATCAGCCAGTCTGACAGTCAGAAAGTAGAGAAGGCTGAAAAGCTTCTCGGCGTAAAGGCTATGTTCTATGGAGAGCGCCTTTATTCAGGTAATAAGGCTAACGTAGTTGTTAACCGCAGAAAGTACCTTGAAGAGTCAATGGAAAAGAACCGCACAGAGTTCTTCGACAAGATTCAGATTGGCGATACAGTAAAGGGAACCGTAAAGAGTTTCACAAGTTTGGGTGCCTTCATCGACCTTGGCGGATTTGCCGGACTGCTCCATATCAATGATATGAGCTGGGGTCATGTTACACGCCCTAAGGATTTCGTAAAGAAGGGACAGGAAATTGAGCTCAAGGTTATACGCCTTGATGCAGCTGAAAAGAGAATCAACCTTTCACTCAAGCACTTCTCAGAAGATCCATGGCTGCATTTCGAAGACAGATATCATGTAAATGACATCGTCAAGGGAAAGGTCACAAAACTTACAGATTTCGGTGCTTTCATTGAACTTGAGGAAGGTATTGAAGGTCTGGCTCACATCAGTGAGTTCAGCTGGACAAAGAAGATCAGCAAGCCGGGCGATGTAGTCAAGATCGGTGACGAACTTGAGTGCATGGTTCTCGGATATGATATTCAGGCCGGTCGTGTTTCTCTGGGGCTCAAGCAGGTTACAGAGAATCCATGGGATACAATCACAGAGAAGTATCCTGTTGGAACAAAACTTACACGCAAGGTAGTCAAACTGACAAATGCAGGTGCATTCGTTGAACTTGAAGAAGGTATTGATGCATTCCTTCATGCAGATGACCTTTCATGGACAAAGAAAGTCAAGCATCCTGGTTCAGAACTTGAAGTCGGTCAGGAAATTGAGGCTGTCGTTATCGAAGCTGATGCAGAAAACCACCGCATCCGCCTTGGTGTAAAGCAGCTTACAGAAGACCCATGGAAAGCATTCGTTGCAGAACATCCTGCAGGATCAACACTTGAAGGTGAAGTTGTATCAATCACAGACTTCGGTGTATTCGTACGTGCTCCAGGTGGAATCGAAGGTCTTGTAAACAAGGCTAACCTTTCAGAGAACCGCGAAGAAACATTTGAAGATGCTGTTAAGAAGTACAACGTCGGCGACAAAATCAATGTATTTGTTGTTGATGTAAAGCCTGAAAAGCAGCAGGTTGCATTCTCTGTAAGGGAATACACAAGAAAGCAGCAGAGAGATGAGATTTCTCAGTACATGTCATCAACTGACAATTCTGAGGATGACGGATATACTCTCGCAGATATGCTCAACACAAAGAAAAACTAATCCATTTCGATGGGTGTGGACGTTATGACTTCGAGTATTGATGAAGAAAAAATTAAAACACTCATCGAAATAAACACGCTGATTAACTCAGCGTTCACAGACGTAAACGCAATGCTGGTTTATATCCTTGAATCAGCAATGCGTCTCGTCACCTGTGAATCTTCATCCATCCTTTTATACAATAAAGCAGCAGATCAGTTATATTTCGAAGTAGCACTCGGACCAAAAGGACCGGAATGTAAGTCTATTCCTGTCTCAAAGGGAAGTATTGCAGGTTACGTATACGAACATAACAAGAGTCTGCTGATTGATGACGTTGCACACGATCCGCGCTTTTTCTCAACAGTACAGGAAAAGACAGGTTATGTTTCCAGAAACATGATTGCTGTCCCAATGCGCGTCAATAATGCCTGCATTGGTGTTATTGAGCTGCTGAACAAGTCTGATAATCTTGATTTTACGAGTTCTGACCTTGAAATCATTGAATTGCTTTCAAATCAGGCAAGTATTGCATATCAGAATGCAAAGCAGTATCGTCAGGCACAGAATGAAATCAGCGTACTTCAGAATACCATTACACAGGGTTCTGAATACCATTCATTCATTGCAAAAAGTCCTGTCATTATGGACCTGCTTTCTGTAATCAGTCAGGTTGCACAAACTTCATCGTCAGTACTGATTCTTGGTGAGAGCGGTGTTGGTAAGGAAATATTTGCCGAACAGCTTCATCTCAAGAGTCCACGCTCAAAGAAACCGTTTGTCCGTGTAAATTGTGCCGCTCTTTCACCGCAGCTTCTTGAAAGCGAACTGTTCGGTCATGTAAAGGGTGCCTTTACAGACGCAGTAACTACAAGAAAGGGCCGCTTTGAAATGGCTGACGGAGGAACGGTCTTCCTTGATGAAATTGGTGAACTGCCGCTTGACCTGCAGGCAAAACTGCTGCGTGTAATCCAGACAAAATCTTTCGAGAAAGTCGGTTCAAGCGAAACCCAGAGTGTCGACGTACGTATAATTTCAGCGACAAATCGTGACATAGAGAAGATGGTGCAGGAAGGCTCTTTCAGAAGTGACCTGTACTACCGCCTGAATGTTCTGCCTTTGTATATTCCGCCGCTACGGCAGAGAAAAGAGGACCTTGAACCGCTCGCTATGTTCTTCTGCCGCCGTTTCAGTGTCGAGACGAAGAAGAATTTCACGGGATTTTCTGCAGAAGCAATTGATCTCCTGTACAGTTATTATTGGCCGGGAAATGTACGCGAGCTTGAAAATACTGTTGAGCGCGCTTGTGTTCTTGGAACACCGCCATACATTACACCTGCCGATATGCGCCTTAATGTAAAGGGAACAGTTGAGGAAACAGTAGCTAATTCAGTATCTGAAGATGACAATGACCGGACATTGAAGACTGCGATAAATAAATTCAAAAAAGCATATATTACAAAAATCCTGTCTGAAAACTCATGGAATCAGACTGAAGCTGGAAAAATACTTGGAATTCAACGGACTTATGTATCCCGGTTGATGAACGAGTTAGGAATACGGTAAAATAGGTTGGTTTAAATAGACCTGTTTTAAAACTAAGGAGTTATTAAATGGATAAAGAAGAAAAGAAGACAGCATCAGAGAAATTCAGTGCCTGGCTTGTAAAATATCGGTTTGTTCTGATTGGAGTCATCGGAGCTATCATCGTTTGTGCTGTTGTTATCGGTGTTATCATTGCAGTCGATAAGAGCAACCGCGAAAAGGGATTCGCCGCACTTGATGGAATTGAAACATCATATACGGAAATGCTTGCCGAAGAGGATCTGAGTGCAGATGGGAGGGCTGAAAAGGTTGCCACATTTCGCGACGAACTTGCTTCCCTTACCGGAAAAGGTGCTGTAGGTTCACGTGCTTACATGCTGCTTGCTGACATCGAGTTCAATGAAAAAAACTACGATGACGCAATTGCTGCATGGCTTTCTGCAATTGAATCAAATCCTGAAGCATATACTTCATCACTTGCTCTGTACAACACAGCAATCAGTTATGAAGAGAAGGGTGATATCGACAATGCAATTGCCTATCTGCTGAAGACAGTTGAAAAGGAAGACTTCCCGCTTAAGTCACGTTCACTGTTCAATGCAGGCCGCCTTGAAGAAGGCCGCGGTAACTACGATAAGGCATATGACTATTATACTCAGGTAAATGATGATTACGCTGGTGATTCATGGGCAAACTTCGCAATGAGCCGCATCATCACACTTGAGTCAGAAGGAAAAGTAAAAGCTAACTAACGGGAAATTTTCCGTCAGGAAATAAATAGAAAGGACAGCGTGATGCATACAAACAGAATACGAATGTTATTTTTGATTGTGTGCCTCGGCTGTCTTTTTTTATGCTCATGCGGACTTGATGAGTATTATGTTATTGATCCGCCAAGTGCAAGTGAAATCAGTAAATCGCAGGAAGATATTACACAAATGGTATACAGTTTTTCTCCTGCCACAGTTAATGTACTGACATCATCACAGATTAATATGCTTGGAACAGCCGTTTATTACAGAATATTCGAAAAAGACGATGGGCAGACTCTTGATACAGAGATTACAAGTGTAAAAAGTGCAAATACTGAATATTCTGAAAACGGAATCAATAAAATAAAGGAACAATACACACGAGTTACCTTTTCTGATTCCGTAACAAGTTATTCCTCCGAATATATTGCACCGTCAACCAGTGGCGCACGATGGACAATGAGATTAAAAGATGATTTACGGACAAATGAGAATGCATCATCTATTGCACTGCTGACAGCTACAAATGGAACTGATACCTACGATGTCTTATTGAGCGAATCTCTTTCTCCCGGAGAATATTACATCAATGCTTATGCAGTCACGGTAGGTGAGGTTTCATTTATTGCACATTACAGTGCGCTTGCACCTTTGGGAGTGCTTAAATTTACAATAGAATAATTTACATAGAACAGGAATATGAAAATGAGTGAAAAAGGAAAATCGGCTATTGAAGGTGGAAATCACGCGGCATTGTGGCACGGACGGTTTATGGAAGGTCCGGACGCTGCAGCTGTAGAGTTTGAGACATCCATTTATGAGGATATGCGTCTTGCTCAAGATGATATCGCGGGAAGCCGTGCCCACGTGCACATGCTCGGAAAGAGCGGCATCATTCCGGAGAATGAGTCACAGGCGATTGCTGATGAACTTGCAAATATAGCTGAAGAAATCCGTTTGGGGAAGCTGGAGATTGATACATCCGCAGAGGATATCCACTCATTTGTTGAGGGCGTGCTGACTGACAGACTTGGTGACGTTGGCAAAAAAGTCCATACGGGAAGAAGCCGCAACGATCAGATTGCACTTGACGAGCGTCTGTATTTACGGCACGCAGTTCCTGAACTGCAGGAAAGTGTCCGCAAACTGATTGGAACTCTTGTAAAAATTGCAGAAGAACACACAGATTCACTTGTAAGCGGTTACACGCATATGCAGCGCGCCCAGCCTGTAACGCTTGCCCAGCACATGTGCGCATGGGCATGGATGCTCAAACGCGATTACGAGCGCCTTTCTGACGCAGTAAAGCGCATCAATCTGTCACCGTTGGGTGCCGGAGCGCTTGCAGGAAGCGGATTGCCACTTAACCGCGAAATGGTTGCAGAAGAACTTGGCTTTGAGGGACCTACACAGAATTCCCTCGACAGTGTTGCTGACAGAGATTACTGCATTGAACTTGCCGCAGACTTTTCAATCCTCATGATGCATCTTTCACGCTTCTGTGAGGAAGTTGTTCTGTGGTCTACAGAGGAATTCAAGTTTATCAATCTGTCTGAAAAATGGTCTACGGGTTCAAGCATCATGCCACAGAAAAAGAATCCGGACTTTGCAGAACTTATCCGGGGAAAGACCGGACGTGTATATGGCAGCCTTATGGCATTGCTTACAATCATGAAGGGTCTGCCGCTTACATACAACCGCGATCTGCAGGAAGACCGCAAGAATCTGTTTGAGGCGTATGATACTGCTTCTGCTTGTGTTACGATTTTCACCCAGATGATTGCCACCGCAAGCTGGAACGAAGACCGAATGGCCGCAAGCTGTTTCGGCGGCCATGCAAATGCAACTGACCTCGCAGATTATCTGGTACGGAAAGGAATGCCGTTCAGAACGGCACACGGCGTTTCTGCACGTTCGGTCCGGTACGCAATTGAAAACGGCTGCAATCTTGAAGATGTTCCGCTTGATGAGTACAAAAAGCTTTCAGAACTCATCGACGACGACGTATACGCCTGCCTTCCGCCAAAGAAGTGCGTAGATGCAAGAAAGACGACAGGCGGTCCGTCTAAGCAGCGTGTCTTAGAGCAGATTACCGCCCTGAAAGCTTTTTGCGCATGTTGAGTAAAAGCAGCCCAGAGAAGGGCTGTTTTTTTATCCGAGTATCTTCTTTACGATGGCGCTCAGTTTCTCTGATGTGAACGGCTTTACAATCCATCCGGTTGCGCCGGCAGCCTTTCCTTCCTGCATTTTGTCGTTCTGGCTTTCTGTTGTCAGTGCAATAATCGGCGTGAATTTGTAGTTCGGCATCTTGCGGAGATTTGCAATGAGATCAATTCCGTTCATGTTCGGCATGTTGATATCGGTAATGACGAGATTGAATGAATCTTTTTCAGCTGCCTGAAGTCCGGTTAATCCGTCGTCAGCTTCAGTTACTTCATATCCCTCGTTTGAAAGAACGAATGACACGCTCTTTCTGATGGTGATGGAATCGTCAACAATTAAGATTTTCTTGCCCATAGTCTGCTCCTTACTATATGGTTATGTTCGTTTCAAAAGTTCTGCAGGAATATCCTGCAAAGGCAGAATTGTGTCTACCGCACCTGCTTTTATGGCTTCATGAGGCATACCGAAAATAACGCACGACTTTTCATCCTGTGCGATATTAAAGGCGCCTGCCTGTTTCATTTCCAACATTCCGCGCGCACCGTCATCTCCCATTCCTGTCATGATGACGCCGACTGCATTTTTCCCGGCATAACGTGACGCCGACCTGAAAAGTACGTCGACAGAAGGTCTGTGCCGTGAGACAAGCGGCCCGTCACGAACTTCAACGTAATATCGTGCGCCGCTGCGTTTTATGAGTGTATGCTTGCCGCCTGGTGCTATGAGTGCCGTTCCGCGGATGACACTGTCGCCGTCAGCTGCTTCCTTTACATGTATCTTAGACATGCCATCAAGCCGTCTTGCAAAACTTTCCGTGAAATGTTCCGGCATATGCTGCACGATGACCATGCCGGGTGCATCAGGGGGCAGGGAAGAGAGTAAATCGGCAAGGGCTTCTGTACCGCCGGTACTTGCTCCAATGACTACAATCTTCTCGGTAGTTTCTATGACGGAAGATGCGGCTGACGGGGAAGATGCGGCTCCCGTAAACATCTGCTCAAGGTCAGCATGTGCGCCCGAAGATTGTGTGCCCGCCGGACTTGTTCCCGCAGAGGCAGCTCTCTTGTGCGGATTAAGTGCCGCGGTGGCATTCCTTACGCGTAATCTGTTACGTGACAGATATGCCGCGCGGACTGCATCGCAGATAAGGATGCGTGACTCTTCAAGGAATACCTTCGTACCGATTTTCGGCTTGAGGATAATGTCTGACGCACCATATTCCATGGCGTGAAGGGCGTTCTGCGAGCCAGATTCTGCCATGCTCGAACAGACTACAACCGGAATAGGGTTCGTCTGCATGAGCTGCTTAAGGAATTCAATGCCATCCATGCGGGGCATTTCTATGTCGAGCGTTATGACATCTGGAGTTAAGGTCTCGAGTTTCTTGAGCGCAATGACAGGGTCCTGTGCAGTGCCGATGACTTCGAAGTCTTTGTCCTCTGAGAGAATGTTCGTAAGCGTTTCACGTACCACGGCAGAATCGTCAACGATGAGTACTTTTATCATGATCAGTCTGCCTCCTTTCTGTACGCGGTAGGTCCGACTGTTTTAAGTGGCAGGTTCATGCTGAATACCGTTTCTGAGTGTCCCAGGAAAAGATATCCGCCGGGGATAAGGTGATGTAGAAGATGGCGGATTATACGTTCCTGCGTCGGTTTGTCGAAATAAATGAGCACATTCCTGCAAAAGATTATTTCAAAGCGGGCAGGGACGTCCCATGAATCATCCATGAGGTTCAGACGCTGGAAACGGCATTTCTGCCTGAGCTCCGGTTTGATGCGGACTATATGTTGATTCCTGTCTTTACTTTTAAGGAAGTACCGGCGTTTCATCTCAAGGGGAATATTGGCCACGACATCATCTGTGTAGACGGCGTTGACTGCCTTATCAAGTACTTCCGTTGAAATATCGGTACCAAGCACATCAAAGTCCCTGAACGATTTTGAGTGATTACGCTTATATTCGCTCATGACGATGGCAAGCGTATACGGTTCTTCTCCGCTGGAACTTGCCGATGACCAGATGTGTATTTCCTTACATCCTTTATTGATGAGATCTGGCAGAACGATATTGTTCATCGTATCGAAATGATCAGCTTCCCTAAAAAAGTCTGTCTTGTTTGTTGTCAGGGCGTTAGTCATGAAAACAAGTTCCTGTCCCGTTGTGTCCTGGACAAAAACGTAGTTTATGTACTCCTCAAAGCTGTGTATGTTAAGGGCGCGCAATCTGCTCATCAGCCGGGACTGCATCATGACTTTCTTGCCCTCAGACATTCGTATACCGACATTCTTCTCAATGTAAGATGAGATGATGGAGTATTCTTTGTCTGTCATTTCAATCGGTGTAAAAAGGCTCTGCATAAGATATTCCAGCTGTCAGGCGTTGTTTGCGTCGAGCTCCCGTACGATTTCAGAAAGTTTGTAAATATCAAGAATGAGCGCCACGGAACCGTCTCCCAGGATTGTGGCTCCGGATAATCCTTCTACATTCTGATACAGTTTTCCAAGCGGCTTGATTACCGTCTGATGATTTCCTATGACGCGGTCAATGACGATACCAATCTTCGTATCCTGATCATTTACGATAACCATCTGCTGTTCTTCAGGCCTTCCTTCCTCCATGCCGAAGAACGTGCGGAGGTCAATATACGGAATCATTTCGTCGCGTATCTTGATTGATGAGCAGAAAGCGCCCTTTTTTGTATTTGACGGATCAAAGTGCAGGCACTGATCGACGTTGGAAAGTGGCAGGACGTAGAAATTCTCGCCAATCTTTACAAGAATTCCTTCAATAATAGCGAGTGTCAGCGGAATCTTCAGCGTGAAACACGTTCCCTGTCCTGGCTTGGTTGTCGTGGAAACTGTTCCGCCAAGTGTCGTAATGTCTTTCTTGACGACGTCCATACCGACACCGCGTCCTGAGATGCTGCTGACTTTATCTGCGGTACTGAATCCCGGCCTGAAAATGAGGTCTGCAGCCTCTTCGTCTATAAGTTCATCAGCAGGACCAATCAGACCGCGTTCAATTGCCTTTGACTTGATTTTCTCAAGATTAAGGCCAGCGCCATCATCTTCAATTGATATCAGGACGAATGCGCCGGCATGCTGGGCACGCAGCGTAACAGTTCCCTGCTTGGGCTTTCCTGCTTTTTCGCGTACGTCCGGTGCTTCAACGCCGTGATCACATGAATTACGGATCAGGTGTACGAGCGGGTCGTTGAGCTTTTCTATGACGGTCTTGTCAAGCTCAGTTTCTGCACCTTCTGTGACGAGTTCTATCTG
Organism: Treponemataceae bacterium; assembly: GCA_045640805.1. GTDB lineage: Bacteria > Spirochaetota > Spirochaetia > Treponematales > Treponemataceae > Treponema_I. The sequence goes on along the minus strand of JAZUFS010000042.1, from coordinate 253 downwards.
CTTGCCGGTCTGTGAAGAAAGATCACGGACGAGGCGCTTGAAACGCGTGAAAATGGTGCCAATCGGGAGCATGCGCATATCCATGGTAGTATCGCGGAGCTGCAGGATAAGCCGTTCTCCCTGTTCGCTCAATGTTTCAAGTGCGGAACTTTCAATCTGTGTGGAAAGCTGTGCCATGCGCGCATTGAACGTGACGAGTTCGCCTACAAGGTCAATGAGCATATCAAGCTTTTCTGAATTGATTTTGATTGTC
>JAZUFS010000041.1:0-2300 GCA_045640805.1 Treponemataceae bacterium | reverse complement strand
ACTGACCAGGCCGTCTGCTCTCAGCGCGGTCTTTCAGAACGCTTCGACGGCTCAATCGGTGCCGCAACAGTCATCTTCCCGATGGGCGGTAAGTACCAGAGCACACCAGAGTCTGGCTGTGCCGCAAAGATTCCGGTTCTGCCACCATACGAAACAGAAACGACAAGCCTTATGACATACGGCTACGACCCGCGCGTCGCAAGCTGGAGCCCGTACCACGGAGCCCAGACAGCCGTCCTTCACTCACTGGCACGCATTACAGCCCTTGGCGGCAATCCTGAAACATGCCGCCTGACTTTCCAGGAATACTTTGAGCGCACATCAAGCGAAGAGGCCTGGGGTAAGCCTGCAGCCGCCCTGCTCGGCGCACTTTCTGCACAGAAAGCAATGGGCACCGCATCAATCGGTGGAAAGGACAGTATGTCAGGAACATTCGCTGACATCCACGTACCGCCGACACTGGTTTCATTCGCAGTCACCATTGAAGACGCACGCAACGTAAAGGGCGGCGCCTTCCAGAAAGCAGGCAGCAGCGTCTACCTGGTTCCTGTAAAATACAACGCCGACCTGACACCAGATTTCGCCGACTTCACTGACAACGCACGCAAGCTCTATGCCCTGAACAAGGACGGCATCCTGAACGCCCAGTACCCTGTTGCTGCCGGCGGTATTGCAGAAGCAGTCACCAAGATGGCATTCGGTAACAGAATCGGCTTCGCATTTGACGATGCATTCTTCAATACACTCAAGGCTGACACATCAGTCCAGAAAGCAATCCTTACTGCAAACGGACATGAGTGCCCGTCATGGCAGCTGTTCATCCCGCTGTACGGAGCAATCATTGCTGAAGTTAGCGCAGAAAACGTTGCCGCTTTCGAAGAGGCACTCGGCGCCAAGGCCCTGAAGATGGGTATGACAAAAGCAGAGCCGGTCATCAACGCACGCAAGGCAATCATTGACCTTGCAGAAGCAGAGAAGGCCTGGGAAGCACCGCTTGCAAACGTCTTCCCACCAGTTTCAAAGGTAAGCCAGGCTGAAGAAAAGGCAGGTACCGTTGAAAAGCTTCCGTCATTCGCACTCGACGAGCACGCTTCCCTGAAGGATGCACGCAAGGAAGCTCCAAAAGCAGGCGCTGCAAACATCCTTAAGGGTGCAAAGCCGAAAGTCCTGCTCCCTGTATTCCCGGGAACAAACTGCGAGTTCGATATGTCACGCGCATTCCGCCTGAACGGAGCTGACACTGACATCGTCGTATTCAGAAACAATACTCCTGCTGCCCTTGAAGACTCACTCAAGGAACTCGAGGCTAAGCTTTCCACAGCACAGATTCTCGCCCTTTCAGGCGGCTTCTCTGCAGGTGACGAGCCTGACGGTTCCGGAAAGTTCATCTGCAACGTACTCCGCGAAAGCCGCATCTCAGACGGCGTCATGGACCTGCTCGACAACAGGAAGGGCCTTGTGCTCGGTATCTGTAACGGCTTCCAGGCACTCATCAAGGTCGGTCTCGTTCCATACGGAAAGATTCTCTCACCTTCTGAGGATATGCCGACCCTTACCTTCAACCGCATCGGCCGGCATATCAGCCGCGTCGTACGTACCCGCATGGTATCAGCCGCCTCACCTTGGGCACTGGACCCGACCGTTCTTGAAGCAAAGACGCACCTCGTCCCGATCAGCCACGGTGAAGGCCGCATCATCATAAGCGACGAGTTCGCAAAAGACCTGTTCGCCAAGGGCCAGATCTTCACCCAGTACGTCAACGAAGACGGTGTACCTGTCATGAACGAACCTGACAACCCGAACGGCTCACAGTTCGCCATTGAAGGCATGACCAGCCCTGACGGCCGCGTACTCGGAAAGATGGGCCACAGCGAGCGTACCATGGGCTTTGCAGCCGACGGTCACTCAGACGACCTTATTAAGAACATTGGCGGCGACAAGTGCCAGAACATCTTCGCTGCCGGTGTCCGTTACTTTAACTGAACCAGATGGCCGGTCTCTTACAGGGGCCGGTCACCTGAATGAAAGCCAGACTCACAGCAGAGTCTGGCCCATAAGGAGATTTGTCATGAAAAAAACATTCCGCATCATCATTTCAATCCTGCTCATTGCAGCATGTTCATCTGTTTTTATCAGCTGCAACAAAGCACCTGTTGTATGGGGAACAGATTTTGATCTTGCCCGTCAGCAGGCAGAAGCAGAAGGAAAAGACCTGCTTATTTTCTTCAGCGGAAACGAGTGGGACGGCCTTAGCCCTGACCTCATGGCAAACATCCTTTCAACCAGAAAATTCATGAAGG
>JAZUFS010000040.1:0-3508 GCA_045640805.1 Treponemataceae bacterium | reverse complement strand
AGGTATGCCGATGCAGGCAATGAACCTTCATCCCGCACAGCAGGACATTCTGCTTAATCTGCTGAATGTTCAGCCAGGCAAGGCTCAAGGAATGAGCAAAATGCCGCAGGATGAAATGTCGTTCAGCTCCATGCTGGAGCGTGCAGACAAAACATACTCCACGGAAGGAAAAAACACACAGAAACCTCAAGATGCCTCACCAAAAACGGAAGCTCCTTCAAAGAAAGAGAATGAGAGCCGCGAAGAAACGTCTGTCCGTAAAGAAAATACGGAAGACCGTACTCAGAAAACAGAATCACGTGAAGAAGTAAAAACTGAAGAGAAAGCAGAATCCTTTGATGTTGAAAAGGCAGATGCTGAAATCGAGAAGTTTACACTCAAGCCTGAAACTGAACTTGCTGAGGAAATTGCCGCCGACGGTGAAACTGTAGAAAACGCATGCCTTACCATGCCAGATGCAGATGAAATCGCCGCTGCAGATGATGAAGCCGGACAGAATGTGCAGGAAAACATCCTTCCTTCTGCAGATGCTTCTTCATTGGCAGATGTCGACGCGCAGGTACTTGAGACTACAGAGACGGCTGATAAAAACGCCCTCGCTTCACGGCTTGAAACAAAGCCGGTGACAGAAACTGCGGCTGTTGCAGAAACGGTAACAGAAGATACTGTCATGAAAGATGATGAAGTGAAGGAAGTTTCATCAGATAAGAAGACAAAGAAGAAAGAAGTACTTCAGGACGGAAAGGAAGCTGCTGATCTTGTAAAGGCAGACAATCCTGCAGCAAATACAGAACAGAAGGTTCCTGATGTAGAAAGTGCTTCTCTTGCTGCCATTCAGTCAAAATCAGAAACTTCTGATAATCAGAAAGCCAAGATTGAAATCATTGATGAGCGTACTCATGCAGAATCTTCAGAAATTACTCTGAATACAACTACAACACTCAGCAATGACGGTTCATCAGCTGAAATGGTAATGACACTGCCGGTACAGGCTGCAAACTCTGAGGCGAACGGCTCTCTGGAAGCTGGTTATACAAAAGCAGATTTCTCACAGATGCTGAATAACTCAGTGGCAGCTTCAAAGGATGAGTTCGTAAAAACAGGTTCTATTATCTTGCAGGATAACAAAAAAGGTTCAATCAACCTTATTTTGCGTCCGGAAGAGTTAGGAAATGTTAAGGTCAAACTCGAATTATCCGATAATCAAATTACAGGCAAGATTGTTGTTGCAAGTAAAGAAGCATATGACGCCTTTAAGGCAAACCTTGAAGACATCAGAAATGCGTTCGTTGCAAACGGTTTTGACGCTTGCGGGTTTGACCTGGCATGGGCAGGAGCTGGAGACAGCAACGGCAGCCAAGGTCAGAATTCCGCTGACAACGGTTCAATGAACCAATTCGGCATGCAGTATTACGGAACTGCTTATGAGGATAATATTCCTGATTCAGTTCCTGAATATTACGCCGAAAATACACATATCAATCTCGTAGCTTAGCGGGAGGAAGGAAAAGTCAATGGCGATTGATACAACGATGAGTGTTCAGGATCAGATAGCAGTACAGAATGCTGTTAATCTGCAGAACTCAAAGAATATTGCAGAAGCTGGAAAGACTACCAGTTCAGAACTTGGCAAGGATGATTTCCTTAAGCTGCTCATTACACAGCTTTCAAATCAGGATCCTACAAGTCCTATGGAGAATACAGAGTTTATCGCACAGATGGCTCAGTTCTCATCACTGGAACAGATGACAAACATGGCATCAAGCTTTACTGAGCTTGCTAATATGCTCACGGCTTCAGAAGCATCAAGCGTCATTGGCAGAACTGTTGAAGTCGACTTGAACGGTTCAATTATGACTGGACAGGTTGAAGCAGCAACACGTGGTACTAATCCGTCAGTACAGATTAACGACATGCTTTACAGCATGGATCAGATAACAAAGGTTTACGCAGACTAAAAAGGGGTAACGATTATGATGAGATCACTTTATGCAGGCGTTTCAGGCATGCAGAATCACCAGACAAGAATGGATGTTATCGGTAACAACGTTTCAAACGTCAATACAACCGGTTTCAAGAGAGGCCGTGTTAATTTCCAGGATATGATTTCACAGCAGACAGCAGGCGCTGCAGCCCCAACTGATGAAGTCGGCGGTGTAAACCCTAAGGAAGTCGGTCTTGGTATGACAGTCGCTTCAATCGATACAATCTTCAATCAGGGTAACCTGCAGTCAACAGGTGTTTCAACTGATATCGCAATTCAGGGTAACGGTTTCTTCGTCATGAAGAGTGGCGATGAGACATTCTATACACGTAATGGTAACTTCGGTGTTGACCAGGACGGTACACTTGTTAATCCTGCAAACGGTATGCGTGTTCAGGGCTGGATGGCTCAGGAACTCAACGGTGAGCAGGTAATCAACACAGCAAGTTCTGTAGAAGACCTGATTATCCCGGTCGGCGGAAAAGACCCTGCAAAAGCAACAACAAACGTAGATTTTGCATGTAACCTTAATAAGAACACTCCCGTTCTTGCTGAGAATGCATCAGATGCAGATATCGCAAAGGCAACATGGGGAACAGAGACAAAGATTTACGACAGCTTCGGTAACGAGCACATGCTTTCTGTTTCTTTCACCCGTGTCCCAGGTACTGACAATCAGTGGACGGCTACTGTAAACGTAGACCTTGAGAATGCTGATGAAACACAGACACGTGTAGGTCTTGGAACTACAGACGGTACACAGAATACATTTACTGTATCATTCGACAACCTCGGCCGCATTGCAAGCGTAACTGACTCAGCCGGAAATGTTTCAAATCCTGAAGGACAGATTTCAGTACAGTGCTCTTGGACAGTTCCAGGTGCAAATCCAGATGAAGATGGAAACCCTGCACGTCAGGTAATGAATATCAACGTCGGAACAGTCGGTTCAATGAAAGATTCAATCACACAGTGTGCAGCATCAAGCTCAACAAAGGCTTTCTCACAGGATGGCTACAAGATGGGTTACCTTGATAACTTCAAGATTGATGCAAGCGGTATCATCACCGGTGTTTACTCAAATGGTACATCACGTGCACTCGGACAGATTGCAATGGCATCATTCAGCAACCAGGGCGGTCTTGAAAAGGCTGGCGACAACACATACGCCCAGTCAAACAACTCAGGTCTTGCAAATATCTCTTCAAGCGGTATTGCCGGAAAGGGTACACTGCTTGCCGGTGCTCTTGAAATGTCAAACGTTGACCTTACAGAGCAGCTGACAGACATGATTGTAACACAGCGTGGCTTCCAGGCTAACTCAAAGACAATTCAGACAGCAGATACGCTGCTTGATACAGTTCTTAACCTGAAGCGCTAATAGCGAACCGGTGAAAGCCGGTTAAGCAGAAGGCCCTGTCAATCGACGGGGCCTTTTTTTATTCAAAATATCCAAAAAATCCTTTAAATCAAAAGAAAACGTGTTATAATATTTTTGTACCTTTTTATAAGAACAAATTAAAA
>JAZUFS010000039.1:0-3700 GCA_045640805.1 Treponemataceae bacterium | reverse complement strand
CCGGTAAGCAGTGACTTCTTGACGAGGTCTTCCTTTCCGAGTGCACTGACCATAATGACACGTGCATTCTTATCGAAAGCCATGATGTGCTCGAGAGCTGTAATACCGTCCATAACCGGCATTGTGATATCCATGGTTACGATATCAATGTTAGGGCTCAGATCCTTATACTTCTCAACGCCTTCAGCGCCGTTCTCTGCAGTAGCAACAATTTCATAGCCTTCACTTGAAAGGATCTGGCTCAGCTGCTTTGCAACGAAAATAGAATCATCTACAACAAGAACGCGGACCTTTGTTCCATCGTCCTTAATGCCTTCAGGAGGCCGCTCGTTAATTGATGGGAAATCCTGTTTTGTCTTCATAATCTTCTTCCTCCTGCTCGATTACATATGTTCGCGAATTGCGACGTTAACTTCAACTTTACCCTGTTCGGTAATCATTGGAACAATAAGAGCTTCAACCTCATGGTCTGAAATTTCCATCTTATCACCAGTAAACAGTGCTGGCGGTGTAAGATCAAATTTAAAACCAAGTTCATGCAGCTTTGTAACTGCCTGAGCTGTAATAAGGTTTGCAAGTTCTGTAATTGTTGCCTTTGCAAGTTCATCCCAAGCTTCAAGCTTTTCCATGTTCATGGTAGAAGCAATATTCATTGCTGTCTCCATTGTCATGTCAAAAAGAACACGACCTTCAACATCACCTGCAAGACCAACAAGGGCTGCAACACCCATTACAGGCTGAGATGATGATTTCAAGTACAAGTCTCCGCGCTTTACCTCTCCGCCAAGGACTTCCTGCAAAATATTAAACGCTGTTTCTACAAATGGATTAATGTATTCAACACGCATAGCTCACTCCTTTATAGTTATTTGCTGTATACCGTCAGCAATCCGGCCTTCTTGGCATGCCACTGTGGATAGATGGAAAGAGATTCATTCTCACCTATGATGATAACACCATTTCCTTTCAGCTTCTCTTCGAAGTCTGCGATCAGAGTTTTCTGAGAATGTTCTGGCAGGAAAGACAGAAGATCTCTTGAGAAAATCAAATCTACATTTGGCATTGCGTTTGTATTAAGACAGTCATGATATTCAAACATTACCGAGTCTTTAATATCCTGACTGAATGTATATCCGCCATTGACAGTTTTTGTCACGAACGGCTTTAACCATGATGAAGCAACTGCTTCCGGAACATTGATGAGCGGGGCATTTGATACACTCAGCAGATCAACGTCGTGGGCATAAATCCTGATACGTGCTTCAGGATACCGCTTACGCAGAAGACATGCAAGAGAATAAGACTCAGCACCATTTCCACAACCAGGATTCCAGACAAACATCTGTTTTGCTGTATTTTCCGGTAAGGCATCAAAAAGCTCGCGTGCATAATCTTCTGTCCAGAACATGCCCGTGTTACGTGAATTGAACGGTTTCAGGAACTCATCAGCATCTTTCTCACTTGAAAGCTGGATATTTGAGTCATCACGTACACTGCTCCATTCCTCAAAGCGGGCTTTAACCCATCTTTCATTAAGGAATGTAGTATTGAACTTACGCATATTACGCAGCGATTCAATAAGGAAGTTATATTCCGCATCATTTTCAGGAGCCTGAACAACTGCAGGAGCAGGCTCATCAGCTGCTTTTGCAGGTACCGGCTCTTCTGCAGGTTCTGCTTTTGCAGATGCTGCAGCCGGAGTTTTTGCCGGCATCTTCTTAACCGGTTTTGGTCCCTCAGCCTCCTGGTGAACTGCTTCAATTGCAGCTTCTCCAGTTCCGTGTGATTCCTCAAGCTCTTCCTTTCTTGAACCGAAGATACGGTCAATATCAAGAAGAATGTACAGGCGGTTGTTACTCTCGACAACACCTGAAATGTACTTGATGCTGATATCACCGAAAAGAGGATGCGGTGGCTGGATGGTACTCTTCTGAATACCGACAACCTTATCAATCTGGTCAATGACTACACCGTAGCTCTGGTCACCCACACCTACGATAATCATGTTTTCAATTTCATTGCCCTTGCGTTCTGGAATTTCAATGTTAAAGAACAGACGCAGGTCAATAATCGGGATGATGTCACCACGGAGGTTGTATACACCAAGAACAAACGGTGATGTATTCGGAACATAGGTAAAGCGGCCAGCTTTAGCTATTTCCTTAACCTTCATGATGTCAATTGCGTAATCTTTTCCGGCAAGAGAGAAAGTGACCATCTTGAAATCAATGACGGCCATCTGCTCCTTGCGTTCTTCATCAGCTTCTTCTGCGAGCTGTGCAGCCAACAAATTCTCAGCGACAGATTCCATTACAGCACCTCTAAATCCTGCTCACTACGCGCATTGAGTTCCTGCTTGACACCAAGTTCAAGCAGCTGGCTGACATCAATAATCAGTGATACGGAACCATCACCAAGAATGGATGCACCGGCAATTCCCGGAGAATTGGTGAACTGGTCGCGCAACGGCTTGATAACGACGTCTTCCTCACCGATGAGGGCATCGACCATGACACCAATCTTCTTGTCAGCACTACCAACAATAACAATAAAGCTGTATTCAGATTCTTCCGTGTTCCGTATGCCGAACAGTCTGCTCAGGCGCAGGATACTGATGACCTCGTTGCGGACATTGAGAACTTCGTAGTTATCAATGCGGCTGATTTCATCAGAATGTACACGGACAGATTCAATGACAGATGCAATCGGGATTGAGTAAACCTCTGATCCAACCCGGACAAGCAGACCCTGAATAATGGCAAGGGTAAGCGGCAGGCGGATACTGAATTTAGAGCCCATGCCCTTCTCTGACGTTACGATTACCGTACCATTAAGTTTCTCAATCTGTTTCTTTACTACATCAAGACCTACGCCACGTCCAGAAACGTTCGTAATCTTATCTGCCGTCGAGAAGCCTGGCTCAAACATGAGCGAGAAAGCTTCCTGATCGGTAATGATCTTGTTCGGATGAATAAGACCGCGGGAAATTGCTTTCTCACGGATCTTCTGAACATCAATACCATTACCATCATCAATAATATCAATGATGATGAGGTTTCCTTCGTTGCTTGCCTTCAGGATGAGGGTTCCTTCCTCATTCTTGCCTGCTTTCTTGCGGACATCAGGAGACTCAATACCGTGGTCAAGTGAGTTACGGACACAGTGCATGATAGGATCAAGAAGATCTTCAATGACTGACTTATCAAGTTCTGTATCTTCACCTTCTACAACAAGGTTAACTTTCTTGTTCAGGTCACGGCTCAAGTCGCGTACGACACGTGGGAAACGTGAGAAAATCTGACTGATAGGAACCATTCGGATTTTCATGACGCCTTCCTGCAATTCACCTGCAATACGTCCAAGGTTCTGAGTTGAAGAACGGAATTTTCCGGCAAGAGTCTTGAATGCATTGTCAAATGGATCAAAGACGTTGTTCAGATCACCATAATCTTCGTTAATGGCAGCTTTTACCTGCTTAAGGGTTGTACCTTCCTGCATTGATTCAAGATAACGAGGAATCTGGTCAAACAGTTTCCGGACCTTATCTTTATAGGCAGCTTCTATTGCTGCAAGCTGTACCTGTAAATCACCAACCTGCATTGAAGTCTGATTGAAAGCAGCTTTTGTAATAACTGTCTCAGAGACCAGATTCAGCAGATAGTCAATTCTCTTTGAATCAACACGCAGAATGCTTCCCTGT
>JAZUFS010000038.1:0-9265 GCA_045640805.1 Treponemataceae bacterium | reverse complement strand
CTTTCTTGCCGATTACAAGGCCGCCGATGCAGATGAAGAACGTAACGACGGCGATGATCATGCTTGCCACAAATGCCATGAGCGCACCGTAGTCCGCAATCGTAAAGCCGACCGAAAGCGCATCAATTGAGGTGGCAATCCCCTGCACGATGAGAGTTCCGAATCCGAGCTTTTTCGCCCCGCCGTCTTCTGCTTCCCCGCCGCGGATGCCTTCAATGAGCATCTTGCCGCCGATGTACAGCAGCAGGATAAGCGCTATCCACGGGATGAACGCCTGGAACGCGCTGAAGTACACGACGATGGTGTGGACGCAGATCCATCCAATCATCGGCATGGCGAACTGGAAGACGCCGTAGCAGCCTGCGATAAGGCTCATGCGGCCGCCTTTCATGTCAGGCTCGTTCAGGCCGTTTGCCATGCTCACCGAGAAAGCGTCCATGGCAAGACCGACGCCAAGAAGAATGCTGTTTATGAAGAATGTAAAATTCCAGGACATAAAAACCTCGTGCCGTCAGTAGTAACAGACGAAAGCCGGTTGTGCAAGACTAACTGAAAGCACACTCAGCACATCCGTTTAGAAACCGAGCTCGCGGATTTTCTCGACAAGGTTACGGCCGTAGACTTCGCAGCCAAGGCAGTTCGGATGCAGGTTGTCCAGGAAGTACTCGGGAAGATGCGGCACGAGCGTGAAGCCGTCGACCATCCTGATGTTCGGGTACTGTGCGAGGATTTCCTTGAGGTTGTCGCAGAACTTGACGAGTGTCGGAACGCCCTGCATGTTGTCTCCGCGCCAGAGCGGCGTAATGACGAGCGTCGGAATATCCTTTCCGTACAGTTCGAACAGGCGCGGATAGAACTCCTTGACCATCTTCATATCAAGGTCGCCGTACTGGCTGGTACCAAGCGCGACGACGAGTTTTTCAGGCTTGTAGCCGGTCATTTCAAGCAGGCTGCCCTTGTCATACACATAGCCGCCAATTCCCTGATTGATGATATCCCAGTTCAGCAGGCGGTTTGCGACACTCACATACGTCTGGCTTGAGCGGAGCGGACCGTAACCCTGGGTAATTGAGTCGCCGAGCCAGAGCACTTTCGCTCCCTTCTCTGCAGGTTCGTACGTACCGTTAATCGTGAAATTCTTTACAAGCACGGTTGCATCCGCCGGCAGGTAGATGATGACCTTTTTCTTTTTATCACCGTAAATGCCCTCGCGGTGTGCGGTCAGGTCAAACTTCAGCGTACCGGTATCCATCAGGTCCTTTATGTAGAAAATCTGATTCAGAAGGCCGTCTGTATACAGCTCGAATGAGTCAGGGGAGCCCTTCCAGATGACTTTATAGTCAAACGAAACGCTGTCTGCGTCCGTCGTGAATTCAAATGTCTTCGATGTAGATGCTGTACAGCGGTCGTAGTAGAAATCGAGCCTCTGCTTGAACCAGGCAATCTGGTCCTTTGTGTGCTGCTGTGCCTGAAGCCAGCCGTCATGTTCCTCAAAACTGTAAGCACCGAAGTAAATCTTCTTCAGTTCTTCGTTGGTCAATGTCATTGTATCCCACCTCATATCCGGCATTTTTTCACCGGATAACATATTATACACTATTTAGCAATAAATTACTCACTTTTTTGCAACCATTTACGGCAAAGAAATTCAAAGTTACTATTCATAATAAGGAGTTGTATCTCAAAAAGATGAACGAAGGTTTCCTGCATGCCACCGTGGCGTTTGTCTGTGCTGTCAGTATTTTTCTTGTATGGCAGCGAGTACACGTACTGACACGCAACGCAAAAGTCCGTAAGCCATTTCTCGCTCTACTCACCTACTTCATTCTATTCACCCTGATAGATACTGTGTACGGTATAACTGCATCCCAGATACTTCCCAACAGCTGGCTGTTCCTTACCATCAGCACCTATATATTCTTTATCAGCTCTGCCATAGCAGCTTTCTGGTGGGTGGGCTTCACCTGCGCATTTCTGGAAGCTTCAGATCAGACAAAAAGGCTGGTAGATGCCTGCCGCATGCTCCTCTTTTCCGTACAGATCATCCTGCTTGCGGCGAATGTCAAAACGCATTTCGCGTTCTATTACGAAAAAGACTGCACGTACGTAACGCTCAGACCACGAAACGCCATCTATCAACTGCAGCTGTGCTTCTACATCCTCATCATAGGCTTCTCAACCGTCACGCTCTTTCAGAACAAGAATTCGCAGAGAAAAGAAAAATATGCTTCTGTCATATTCTTCTCTGCCATTCCGTTCCTGTTTGGCGTAGGACAGATGAAATATTCTGACATTCCGTTCAACTCAATTGGCTTCATGATAACCTCCATTACAATTTATCTGACGGCAATTACACGCGAACGGGAACTGAATGAGCAGCAGAGGGAAACACTCATAGCCAGTCTGGCAGACGATTACGACTCTGTATCACTTATCAATCTTGATGCAGATACCATAACAAACATACGGACGACGGCCAGTTTCGCAGAAAGCCATAAGGATAACAATGAAACGAAATTCTCATTGTTCAACGAAAAGGTATTAACATACATTCATCCTGATGACAGAACCGCATTCCGTATTGAAATGGCACCGGAAAATATACGGTTCAAACTCAAGACGCAGAAATCTTTTTATGTAAGTTACCGCCAGTTAATCAACAACACGGTTCTGTTCTACAGGCTGAAGGTTCTTCGCACAGCGAACTGGAAAAAAAATTCTGAACTCATGATTGGAACAAGTAACGTCGACGAACTTATCCGCAAACAGATTTCGCTAACAGAAGAGAACACCAGAAAGACGTCCGTCCTTAACACACTTGCAGAATCGTACGAGTCAATCTGTTACATCAATACAGATGCCATGACCTATATTCCCTACTACGGATCTCCCGATCTTCTCAAATGGTACAGGACAAACCAATACCTTGCCGATTTCGGTCCATTCGTTCATACCGATGTAGTTTCTGAAGACAGGCAGGCTCTGCTTGATGCAATTACTGCTGAAAACATCAGAGATTTTCTTGAAAAAGCCGTGCACGACAAAGATGCATTCATGCCGATTCAGTTCCGGACTGAAAACGATGGCGTTCAGAAATATCATGAGTTCACGCTCAGCCGGATTGATGACCAGCATATCATTGCGACAATTCAAGACCGCGACGCCATAATCCGAAACGAAGAAGAACAGAAGCGCACTCTTGCAGAGGCAAAAGAAAAGGCAGAAGCAGCAAGCAAGGCAAAAACTTCATTCCTGTTCAACATGAGCCATGATATCCGTACCCCGATGAATGCGGTTAAAGGCTTTATTGAACTGGCAGAACGCAATCTGAATGATAAAACGAAAATTGCCGATTACCTTTCAAAAGCAAAAACATCAGGAGAACACCTTCTTCAGCTGATAAACGATGTTCTGGACATGAGCCGCATTGAAAGCGGTAAGGTCACCATAGATCTTGTACCTACCGACATCAAGACAGAGACTGACAAACTTTTTGCCATTCTGGGTGTTTCTGCAAAAGAGAAGAATGTCGTATTCACATCGGATATTTCATCAATCAGAAATAACTATATCTACAGTGATATCCTTCACATTAACCAGATTCTGCTCAACATCGTCTCAAATGCCATCAAGTACACAAAGCCGGGCGGAACTGTCGCACTGACAATAAAGCAGCTTGAAGACACTGAACCGGGAAAAGCCTCTTACTGCATTCAGGTAAAAGACACTGGAGTCGGTATGAGCAAGCAGTTCCAGGACCATATTTTCGAAGAGTTTACCCGCGCAAAGAATTCCACCCAGAGCGGTATTGAAGGAACCGGTCTTGGTATGGCGATTGTAAAACGCCTTGTTGATATGATGGGCGGCGATATTGAGATTGAGTCTGAACTGGGCATGGGAACGGTCGTCCAGGTATATCTGACATTCAATATTGCAGAAAATCCGTCTGTCCCTCAGGAAAAAGCAGAAATGCAGGAAACCACACTCAGGGGAAAACGGCTTCTGCTTGTCGAAGACAATGAGCTCAACAGAGAAATTGCCCGCGACATTCTTTCGTACGAGGGCCTTGAAATTGAGGAAGCAGAAGACGGTGCCATCGCCGTCGAAAGGGTCAAGGCACATGCTCCCGACTACTACGACTATGTTCTTATGGACATTCAGATGCCGTACATGAACGGATATCAGGCATCACGTGCAATCAGGGGCCTTAAAAATGACGACTATTCTCGTCTGCCCATTATTGCCATGACAGCAAATGCGTTTGAAGATGATGTCAAGGATGCTCTTGCAGCCGGAATGAACGGGCATCTGGCAAAACCGATTGATGTCACAAAACTGCTTGAATGTCTTAAGAAAAACACCCACTTAAGCGGACAATAATTAAAAAAAACAGTCACTTTTCTTTCTCAGATATTTCTCTGATTTCATTCTTTTTCCTTTGCGGTTAAATTCTTAACCCGTATGAACATCTATCGTTTTTCTAAAGGAGAAATAAAATGAGAAAAGCAAAAAAAATTGCAGGTCTTGTGTGTGTGGCACTGCTTGCACTCTGCCTCTTCGGCTGTCAGAGCAAGAATGAAGCACCTGCTGAAACTTCTGCATCTGTCACAGCAATTGCAGATTCAGCATTCGGTCTGAAGGTTGGCGGAAATGCACGTATTCCGTTCTCTTCAGCCCTTACATTTGACACGGTTGCAAGCGACGTCGTTTACAATGACGACGGTTCAGTCACCTACGTTGCTACAGCAGCAGGCGGTGCTGGCGGCGGACTCGCATTCTACCTGAATGAGGATGCAACTGCATCAATCATCAACACAGCAAACTACGAGTCATGTGACATTGAGCTTTCATATGCCCCGGTTGAAGGCAAGTGGACAGCAGGAGCCCAGGACCCTGGATTCTGCCTTCGCCTTCTTACTTCAGACTCAACAGGTATCTTCGGTGGTGCCGTTGATGTTGAATACTTCGACACAGACGTTCTTTCAGGCGACTATACATACACGGTAAAATTCCCTGAAACACTTTCAGCAACAGTTGTAGATGCCGCTGACTATGACGGCATCAAGGCCTTCTGCATCAAGTTCAATGACTACCAGAGAGGTCACACAGACAACGTTGACCAGCTCAAGGTTACCATCAAGAACATTACCTTCAACAAGAAGGCAGGTGCTCCGGCAGACGTTCCGTTCGATGACGGTCTGACTGACGCACAGCGCGGTACTGTCGTTTCAATCAACTACCCGACACACGACTACACGACAGGCGACATCACCGAATACGACAAGCACGCCTGGGTATATCTGCCGGCCGGCTACGATGCTGCTGACACAGCAACCAAGTACCCTGTATTTGTCCTGCTCCACGGTTTCAACCAGAATGAGAACACATGGGGCCTTACAGACCAGGGCGATGGCGGAAAGATCAAGGGTTACATGGACCGCGGCATGGCTGACGGTTCTGTAAAGCCATTCATCCTTGTCGTAGCCACAGGCGTTGCAAGCAAGAACTGGGGCCCGAACGGCACCGGCGATGACTTCAACGGCTACAATGCATTCGGCGGCGAGCTCAGAAACGACCTGCTGCCATACGTCTATGCAAACTTCAACTGCGCAGAAGGACGCGACAACACAGCTCTCGCAGGCCTTTCAATGGGTGGCGAACAGACACTGACAATCGGTATTGCAGAATGTCTCGACATCATCGGTAACTTCGGTGCCTTCTCTGCAGCAGCCTTCGTCGGCGCAAACGACTTCATTACACAGGTTAACGGCACATTCCCGGACACAAAGATCAACACGCTGTACATGATCTGCGGTGATGCAGACTTCCTGGTATATGGCAGCTATCCTGAGTTTACAACTGCTTTCAGCAACTGGGATAAGATTGAGAACTTCTCATTCGACACCGTTCCGGGCGGAACACATGACTTCCCGGTCTGGTTCAAGGGCTTCAAGAACTTCATCACAAAGATTTTCTAATCAGATTTAAGCTTTATTCTTTGGCTTAACTCCTTTTCTGTGATATACTGTCTGGTATCTTTCAACAAGAATCAGACAAACAGAAAAGGAGTTTTTTTATGAAAAAGGTTATTTCAGTTCTCTTGGCTCTTGCCATTCTTGTCATGTTTACATCATGCCTTTCAAGTGGCGAGGATGTCGGTCCTAAAGAAGGCCGTGGCATGCCGACAATCGGCTCAGGCAGTTCAGAGGAAGTTCACGGTGAAGCAGACAGTACAGGCCTTACCGATGATGACATGAAGGCGCTCATCAAGAACTATGACAAAATCATGGATGCACTTGATGATTACGGTGCCAACTATGAAGTTGACGATTATGACACCTACGATGCTGACATTGACGCTATTTTCAGCAAATACGGTGTTTCAGGACCAAACCAGTACAACAAGTTCATCATGGTGTACTACTGCTACATGATTCTCGACTACGATGCAGAAATGAAGAGAGATTTCACAACAGCACTCACCATGAAGGCAATGGGAATCGACCCGATTTCTGAATACCGCAGAATGGTCAATGACGACGATTATGCCATTGTTAAAGCAAATTACAAAGCATACAAGAAGGCAGTTGAAAACTATTAATGAAAAATAACAGCATTCCAGACAGAGCAGATGTTCCTGCTAAAGACAAATGGGATTTATCATCCCTGTATATGAGCGATTCTGACTGGGAATCTGATTTATCAATCATCCCGGATCTGGCAGACGAACTGCTTGCGTTCAAAGGCAAGCTCGCAGAAAGTCCTGACACATTACGCAATGCACTCGACACGTACTGCCAGCTCCAGATGACTGCAGAAACAACAGGCAATTATGCATTCCTGCTCGTTTCAGCAGATGCGGGTGACAGTTCCAATCAGGACAAATATGGCCGCTTCATGATGGCCTATTCTCAGGCTGAGGCAAAGACAAGTTTCTTCATCCCTGAGTTGCAGGCTATTCCAGATGATGTCATGAAGAACATCATGGCCCGCCCTGATTTCGCCGATTACCGTATCTGGCTTGAAAAAAGAGCCCGCATGAAGCCGTACATCCTGAGCGAAAAAGAAGAGCGCATCATGGCCCTTCAGGCAGAATCAGGTGAAACGGCAAAGCACACCTACGAGACATTCACTGACGTTGACCTGAACTTCGGAAAGATCAAGACTCCTGAAGGAATGAAACCCCTGACACAGTCGTCATGGTCTTCTCTCATTCAGAACCCTGACCGGGAAATCCGCAGAAAGACGTACAAGAAGTACTACGGTACATTCGACGCCAACAAGAACACACTTGCTTCCCTGTATGCCGGCAGCGTAAATCAGGACATTTTCAAAGCACGCGTACGCGGATACGATTCTGTCCGCCAGATGCGCCTGTTCCCGGACAAAGTCGACGAGTCCGTATACGATAACCTTGTAAATACTGTCCGCGCGAACCTTGAGCCGCTGCACAAATACTACAGCATCATGAAACGGCTGCTTGGCGTAGATGAATTGCGCCACTACGATGTGTATGTCCCGCTTTTCCCTGACGTTAAAAAGGTAACGCCGTACGAAGATGCAGTTGAAATCATCAGAAACGCGCTGTCACCTCTTGGTACCGGATACACAGACACGCTGTGCAACGGTCTCCTTAACGGATGGGTCGACAAGTACGAAAACAAGGGCAAACAGAGCGGTGCATTCAGTGCCGGTGGATTTGTCGGCGTTCCGTTCATCCTCATCAACTACAAGGAGGATGTTCTGCGCAGTGTCTTTACCCTTGCGCACGAAGGCGGCCATTCAATGCACACCTGGTACTCAAAGCAGTCCAACGTGTTCATGAATTACGACTACACCATTTTCGAGGCTGAAGTTGCATCTACATTCAACGAACAGCTCGTCTTCCAGTACATGATGAAGAACGCAAAGGATGAGAAGCTCAAGAAGTACCTCATTGCAATGCGTGCAGGCGACATTCTCGCCACACTGTACCGCCAGACAATGTTCGCCGAGTTCGAGCACACCGCACACGTTCTCGTTGAGCAGGGAAAACCGCTTTCTGCAGACGTACTCCGCGCCGAGTACAGAAAGCTGCTCGAAGCCTACTTCGGACCGGAAATGCACTTTGAAAAGACGAGCGACCTTGAAGGTCTCCGCATTCCGCACTTCTACCGCGCGTACTACGTATACAAATATGCAACCGGCATTTCCGCATCCCTTGCACTGGCAAAACGTGTCACTGAAGGTGGTGAAGCCGAAAAGAATGATTACTTCAAGTTCCTTAAATCCGGCGGTTCACGCTATCCGATTGAGGCACTTAAAGTTGCCGGCGTTGACATGAGCACATCAGCTCCGGTCCAGGCAGCCTGCGATACATTTGCCGATCTTGTACGGCAGATGGAAACATTCTGATATAACCGGCTTTCGGAAAATCTGGCAGTATCGGCAGATATTCAAATGGACTTTAGCAAAAATAGTTAAAGTTCTTCATGAATTCTGCCGATATTTGTGATAGACTATTAGTATCGAAAAATTTGTGGAGATAAGGTCATGAGTTTATTAAACGAATTTGTAGCACATCCAAAAGTTGAAGCACACAACCATCTTAATCTTGGTATGTTCTATAAGTCTTATGCACCATGGGCAGGATTCTATATTCCTGATTTCCCGAAAGATCACTATAACGGTCTTCCTGAAATGCATGAGTACATCGGTCAGTACACACGTCCAAGGGCAACAACCGGTCAGGATGCAAAAGATTTGTTCACCCTCTCCATTGAAGATGCAATCAGAGACGGCATCACTATTCTTGAAGGAAGTGTTGACCTTCAGTTTGTCGGTCACTGCGGCGGCATAGACCAGTTTGTAGAAATGGTCGGCGGCCTTCGCGACAAATACGCTGACAAAATTGATTTCAGACCAGAACTGGGAATTGGTAAGCTGTTCCCGGCAGATAAAGTAAAGGCATGGGCACCAGGCTGTCTTGAGTCTGGCCTTTTCAAGAGCATTGACCTTTACGGACCAGAAGTTTTTGAAGGCCTTGAAACATTCAAACCTATCTGGGACCAGGCTGGAAAGCTCGGCATCAAGAAGAAGGCTCACATCGGTGAGTTCTCAAGTGCAGAGACAGTCCAGCAGTTTGTAGACTATTTTGAGCTTGATGAAGTTCAGCACGGTCTTGGCGCATGTCAGGACGACAAAGTACTTCAGATGCTTGTTGATAAGAAAATCCGCTGTAACGTCACCCCTGCAAGTAACGTATCACTCGGCGCTGCAAAGAGCC
>JAZUFS010000037.1:0-4415 GCA_045640805.1 Treponemataceae bacterium | reverse complement strand
TAGTGGGCAGGACATATTTGCGGGACTCCATATACGGGGTGTGTATATTCTACAAATGAAGTCTTATATGCTTTTTCAAAATTTCCTGCAGTGAAAACTTGTGAAGAAGGTCCGTCTGCAATGATTCTTCCTTCAGAAAAGAGCATAAGCCTGTCTGCATATACCGGCGCGGCATTAATTTCATGAAGACTCATTACAAGACACTTGTTTTCCTTGTGGCAGATGTTCCTCAGCAGCTGCAAGAGCCTGTCAGATTTTCCTGCGTCTAAGAATGTGAACGGTTCATCGAGGATAATTACGGGAGTATCTTGTGCAAGAGCACGCGCAATAAGTACTGCCTGAAATTCACCTCCCGAAAGTTCGAAAATGTATCTGTTTTCAAGATGAGCAATTTCTGCCATTTCAAGTGCTTTACGGGCGGCTTCATCATCTTCTGGGGTATATGTCATGAGCGTATTGCTGTGGGCATACCTTCCCATGCGGACTGCTTCCAGAACAGAATAATTCCATGAATAGCATTCATTCTGTGCCAGAAATGTGACAAGGCGGGCACGTTCTTTAACAGCATAATTTTTTATGGAACTACCTTCCAGAAGACAGTCGCCTGAAACAATTTTCAGAGAAGGTATTTCAAGACCTGCAAGTTGTGTCAGAAATGTACTCTTTCCGCTGCCATTAGGGCCAAGAACACAGACGAATTCACCACGCGAAAAGGAAGCGGATGCATTATGAAGTACTTCCTGTTTTCCGTATGATGCAGAAAAGGTAACTGCAGAAAGCAGGGGAGGTGTCATGCTGCATACCTCCTGTTATAACGGAAAAGAATGAAAATGAAGAATGGAGCACCTGTCAGCGAGGTAATTATTCCTACCGGAATATCGAGCGGAGGGGCAATGATTCTGGCAAGAATATCTGCCCCGCCAAGAAATACTGCACCGAGCATCATGGACAGGGGAACTATTTTCCGGTAGCTGCTGCCCGCTGTCAGACGGATAATGTGAGGAGCAACAAGTCCAACAAAGCCTATAATGCCACCGCCACTTACTGCTGCTGCGGTTGCAAGTGAACCTGACGCAAAACAGAGAAAACGGGTCATTTTCATGGATATTCCGATTGATTGAGCCGTTAAATCACCTGAAGAAAGAATATCAAGAGGTTTAATGCAGAAAATGAAGAGGATAAGCGAAATAACGCCGGGAATAAGCATGAATGTAAGTTCAGTCCATCCTTTTCCGTTAAAACTGCCAAGCGTCCATACATACATCTTGTAGAGTTCTTTATCATGAACAAGGATAAGCATTGAGTTGATGCTCGTCAGAAAAACACTTACGGCACTTCCTGCAAGCAGCAGACGTATTGGTTCTGAAGCATTCCGCCGGCCTCCTGAAAGCGCATAAACAATAACAATACTAACAAGAGAACCGAAAAATGCAGCACCTGGCATCCATATATTCAGGACAGAGCCTGCAACTGCGCCAAGAGCAGCTCCGGAAGAAACTCCAAGCATGGAACTGTCTGCAAGTGGACTCTTGAAAAATCCCTGAAATACAGCACCTGCACCCGCAAGCAGAACACCGGTGAACATTGCAAGCATAATACGCGGCAGCCTGATTTCCCTGACAATTATAGCCGTGAAATCTACTTCCGTTTCATCTTGTGCAGTGAAAAGAGCCTTTATAACCTCCATAACCGGCAATTTTTCACTGCCATACGCTAATCCCGCAATAAATACGGCTGGCATCAATGCCATGAGAATAACTGTCAAAATGAATGTTTTCCGGTGTTCTGTCATACGGCTTACTTCAAGAATGATGCAATCTCTTCAATGGCCAGATAAATGCGCGGACCTGCACGGGAAGCAATATCACTGTTTATATCAAAAACCTTTTTGTTTCTGACTGCAGAAAGTGCATTCCATCCGGCTCGTTTGTAAATATCAGAAGCAGAATAGCCCATATCTGAAGGAATGATAATGACATCAGGATTACGGGCAAAAATGCTTTCTTCACTGATTACCGGATATCCTTCTGCTGTATCGCAGAAAATACTGATACCGCCTGCTTTTTCAATGACATCATTTATGAAAGAAGAACTTCCAATACTCATGAAAGGGGAATTCCAGACTTCCCAATAGACTTTGTTGCCTTTTTTTGCTGCGGCGGTCTGACACAGCTTGACTGCATCATCAATCTGCTTTGTGACAGATGCTGCTTCTGCTGCATGTCCGGTAATGCGTCCAATGTCTGAAATTTCACTTATGACATCATCAACAGAATTCGCGTCAGACACATACACTGAAATGCCAAGTTTTTTCAGGGGTTCTATAAGATGGTCGTGCATTACGCTGTAAAGGCAGACTAAATCTGGTTTAAGCGCAATAACAGTTTCAAGACTGAATGTCTTACCATCAAATCCTCCAACAGATGTGACTTCAGCTGCTTCCGGAGGATAATTGCAGAAATCTGTCCTCCCCACTACCTGTGAGCCTGCGCCCACGGCAAAGAGAGTTTCAGTTGCTGCCGGACCAAGACTTACTATTCGACGGGGAAGCCCCTTGTTTGTACCCGGATAGTAAGTACCCTCTGCACAGAGCAAAGCTGTACAGAAGATGACAACCAATGTTACCAGAATTGATCGTACAGTTTTCATGTGCACACATTATCATAGGAGACAGAAAAAATAAATATGCCTTTTCGTGATTCATTCCGATAAAAGAAATATGAATCTGTCGAATAAAAAGTTCATTTCAAGATTTCTCATTCTGATACTGATTTCAGGTATGTCACTGCACCTGATGGCGCAGACTTCATCAGATAAACCTGAAAGTCTTTCAATTGATGATGGCATATATGAGAATAAAAAGCATTTTTACATAGTGCAGGAAGATGAATCTGTATCAACAGTTCTTAAAAGCTTCTACGGATTCTGGTATGACGGCATATATGGCATGGAACCTTCAATCCTGACATGTCCTCTTGTTCAAATGGGAGATGGCCTGTATCTGGAGTGGTGGCAGAATGTTCCGATTGAAGAAAATGACGTGACGGGTGGTGTTTTCTGGGCACCGGGTTCCAATGTCCGTGAACTCGCCATTTCACCATATCCGGTTAAAGATAAGCTTACGGGACTCTTTGTCCTTGAAAGCGATGACACAGAAGACCTGTACTACGAAATACCTTATTGGGAGGCCAGCGTAGATTACGCGGATGAACTTGCGTCGTTTGAACTTCCCGACGGAAATCTTGCGTATGTAAAGAAATTCCTTCAGATAGGTGATGTCGTGTACACATGTGCTGCGGGAAGACGTAAAGTTGTACGTAATCCTGCCAGCAAAGACAGTCTTCCCGGTGAACCATTATACAGTGAAGACGGTATCGTCATGGTATTTGACGAGCCGTATCTTGTGCGCTCTGAAGTTACAGATATGCAGGCAGAAGTTGACGCACATAATGCATTGCGGTATCCGCCTCATTTTGCATTCGTAGATATGACAGAACCATCTGTTTACCGTAAACTTGATGAAATGTCAGTTGAGATGATAATCAGTACGCTTAAATTTTAATACATATAGCGTTTTTTACATCTTTTTTACTATAATTAATACACATTTTCCGCTTAATTAATCCTGCCAGAATCCGATAATGTAGGTAAGGTATAGTCATGCCCGTGTGGTTTGACTTGACTTATATGAGATTAACGGGGAAAATAATCTGATGATTGAAGTGACAAGAATTAATGGAAAAAAAGTCTGGGTCAATCCGCATCAGATAGAATTCATTGAAGTTAATCCTGATGTTACGCTTGTTATGCTTTCAGGAAAAGCTGTCATTGTAAAAGAAAAGCCCGACGAACTCATTGAGAAAATTGTAGAATATCGTCGGCAGATTGGTGCATTCAAAAACGAAGAGTAATCCGGTCGGGAGGCAGAGATAATGGATTTAGGTACAATAATTGGTATGGTTGGTGGAGCTGCTTGTATTGTCATGTCGGTTCTTACCTCTGGTGGTACCCTTGGTGGTATTTGGGACCCTCCGTCACTCTTCATGACAATCGGTGGTTCATATGCTGCTCTGTTCATCCTTGCTCCTATGAAGCAGTGTCTTGGAATCTGGGGAATTATTGGCAAGTGTTTCAAGGTTCCGGATTTTGGTGAAAAAACAATTGTACAGAATATGGTTGCACTTTCTGAAAAGGCACGTCGTGAAGGTATTCTTGCTCTTGAAGAAGGACTTGAAGACCTTGATGATCCGTTCATGAAAAGTGGTCTTCGTCTTGTTGTTGATGGTACTGACGGTGCAGTCATCAGAACCATTATGGAAAATGAACTTTCACAGATGGAAGACCGCCACATGGGCTGGATCAACATCTTGAACCAGTGGGCTGGTTTTGCTCCTGGTTTCGGTATGATGGGTACC
>JAZUFS010000036.1:0-2552 GCA_045640805.1 Treponemataceae bacterium | reverse complement strand
TTATTCTTTTCAGTATTTTCCTGATCGTTTGTCTCTCATCATGTGCTTCAAAAGACGTATACGACGATGGTCCCACCGATGCAGTAATACGCAGTGTTGCAAAAACAACTGCAACAAGCACAAATCCTGATGCTGTTGATGCATTTAATAAGGGAGCAGCATTCCTTGATGAAGGAAATTACCTGGAAGCAGAATTCTATCTGAGAATGGCTGTTGAGTACGATGATACATATATAGATGCATACGATTATCTGGGAATCGTCCTCAGACGTCTCGGCGAGACAGATGAAGCAATTGAAGTCCTTAGAAAATCAATAAATATTGATCCGATTAACTCTGTCCCATACAATTCACTCGCAATTGCTTACATAGATAAGGGGGACTATAAAAGCGCTCTGAAAGCTTGTGATGATGCCATTAAGAACATACCGGAAGGTGCGGACGGATATTACCAGAAAGGTATGATTCTTATGAATCAGGAAAAATACAAGGATGCAGTTTCATATCTTGAAGACGCGTATACAAGATACAGGAAAGGCGCAGACAGTCAGTTTTATGAAGCCGCGTACAGTCTTGGTTTCTGTTATTATGCTATGAAGAATTGGAGCAAGTCAGTAAGATACTTTGAAATTGCGCTT
This sequence comes from Treponemataceae bacterium, assembly GCA_045640805.1. Taxonomy (GTDB): domain Bacteria; phylum Spirochaetota; class Spirochaetia; order Treponematales; family Treponemataceae; genus Treponema_I. The sequence continues at coordinate 1,914 of JAZUFS010000036.1, read as the reverse complement.
AATCAGTTCCCGGATGATGAACAACTTATAGAATCCTACGAATCCGCAAAAGCAAACCGGTAAAAAAAACAAGAAAGAAAAAAGGGCCAACACGGATGCTGGCCCTTCGGTTAAATCTCCATGTTCATACAGTGACGGACTTCGTCGAGCGTTGTAATTGCAATTTCGCGCGCTTTCTTTGAGCCGTCAAGCAGTACCTGGCGGATGTAGTCAGGTGAAGCTTCGAGCCGCTTTCTTTCCTCGCGGAGAGGGCGGAGCTTCTCGTTGATTGCTTCTGTCAGAGTTGCCTTCAGCATGCCGCCGCCACCGTCACCGATGCGAGCAGCAATAGCCGCTGGTTCCTCGCCAGTACAAAGCGAAATCAGTGTGAGCAGGTTTGCTACTTCAGGGCGGTTTACCGGGTCGTAGGTGATGAAGCGCTCGCTGTCTGTCGTTGCCTTCTTAACAAGCTTTGCAGTCTCATCTTCTGTGGCTGAAAGCATGATTGCATTTCCGCGGCTCTTGCTCATCTTCTGGTGTCCGTCAAGACCGAGGATGCTCGGTGTCTTTGAAAGCAGTGCCTGTGGCTCCGGGAATACCGGGTTCTTCGGTGAGAACTTGCGGTTGAAACCCTTTGCGATGTTGCGTGTCATTTCAAGATGTGGCAGCTGGTCCTTTCCGACTGGAACGATGTTTGCCTTACAGAACAGGATGTCACAAGCCTGATGGACAGGGTAGGTGTACATTCCGGCGTTTACGCTCTTAAGGCCTGCAGACTGAATCTCTTCCTTTACGGTCGGGTTACGGCTGAGGTCTGCGTTTGAAACGAGTGTCAGGAACGGCAGCATCAGCTGGTTTGCTTCCGGAACATAGCTGTGCGGGTAAATGAGAACCTTGTCGGATGGCTTGATACCGGCTGCAATGTAGTCAATACAGAGCTGCTTTGTGTTCTGTGAAATCTGATCAAAGGCATCGTGGTCTGTCAGAACCTGATAGTCGGCAATGAGGATCATTGTCGGAACGCCCATGTTCTGGATTCTTACACGGTTCTGCAGTGAACCGAAATAGTGTCCCAGGTGCAGGCGGCCGGTCGGGCGGTCACCTGTCAGAACGCGGTATTTTTCAGGATGAACCGGTAAATCCGCTTCAATTTCCTTACTTCTTGCAACGGCAGCTTCATACGTACGTGATGAAATGCCTGTTTCTTCGATATTCTCGTTTTCTTCAGCCATAGTTTTCCTCAATAACTACTTTTTCTTACCAAGATATGCTTCTTTTACCGTATCGTTTTCAAGAAGTTCAGCACCAGTTCCCTTAAGGACGATGCTGCCTGTCTCAAGAACGTAGGCAATATCTGCTGTCTTAAGCGCCATGTTTGCGTTCTGCTCAATGAGAAGAATTGTCACTCCCTTCTCATTGATTTCACGGATGATGGCGAAAATCTGCTGTACGATGAGCGGTGCGAGTCCCAGTGAAGGTTCATCCATCATGAGAATCTTTGGCCTGCTCATGAGTGCGCGTCCTACGGCAAGCATCTGCTGCTCACCGCCTGAAAGTGTACCGGCATACTGCCAATGGCGTTCCTTCAGGCGCGGGAAAAGCTCATATACCCATGCAAGATCTTCCTGAATGGCTTTCTTGTCATTGCGAAGGTAAGCGCCAATCATCAGGTTTTCCTGAACGGTAAGGTCGGTGAATACTCGGCGTCCTTCAGGTGAAAGTGCAATACCTTCCTGGCAGATTTTATCAATCTTCATGCCGGTAAGTTCTTTGCCATCCATGGTGATGGAACCACTTTCAGCCTTTACAAGGCCGCTTATCGTGCGGAGCAGGGTACTCTTTCCGGCACCATTTGCTCCAATCAACGTGACTATTTTACCATCAGGTACGTCAATGTCAATTCCGCGGAGGGCTTTGGTACCGCCGTATGAAACG
>JAZUFS010000035.1:0-2172 GCA_045640805.1 Treponemataceae bacterium | reverse complement strand
AAAACAAAGAATCCCGAAGTTTAATTCGGGATTCTTTTCTATGGAGATGATCGGACTTGAACCGACTACCTTTTGAATGCCATTCAAACGCTCTAGCCAGGTGAGCTACACCCCCAAGATGCGTTTATTTTAGCAGAAATTTTGGCGGGTTGTCAATTCTCTGCTGAGCCCTCATCTGCAGACTCTGTTTCATCCGCGGCGCCTTCTTCATCCTCATCAGACTCATCTTCATCAGTCTTCGGGCTGACGAGCTTTCTCAGATGCTCGACGATGGTCAACTCGCCCTCATCAAGCGTGTATTCCTTGAACGGGGTGTTCGCCTTGAACTCTTCGACCATGTCATCAAATCCGATGAACATGTTCGGGATAGTGGCAATCCTGTCCTGATCCTCGCGGTACAGGAATACGATTCCCGGATGCTGACCGTTCGTGACGAAGCCTGCGTAATTGACGGCAGAATAGTCGAACTGGAGTTTCTCTCCGAGTGTCGTGTACACCGTGCATCCTTCTGAGTAGGTTACCACCCGTGATCTGAGAATCTTTCCAGAGGCCCTGAAAATGGTATATGCCACGTACACACCGACTGCGGTCACAAGCAGTGCAGTCAGGCGAGATGCGAAAAAGAAACATGCAATGCCGGCGCCAACAGACGCAATGGCAAGCAGGTACATGGGGATAAGGTTTCTGCAGTGTTTTCTGTCGTATCTGTAAATCATAAATCCACCTTTTTATCGGATGTGCACATCGTACTATAATTGAGCAATTTCTTCTATCAGCGAGAAGGGCGTCATGGCAAAATCGTTCTTGATTCTGCGGGATGCACATGTGTGGGCAAGCGACGCCTGTTTCGCCGACTCAAGTGCAGGCCATCCCTGAGCAAGGAGCGCGGCTGTCAGGCCTGCAAGCACATCGCCCGAACCGGCTTTTGCGAGGCACGGCATCCCGAGCGGATTCACAAACATCTCGCACGCTGATGCGACGGATGCGCATGCGATGACGGGATTCGCGCCCTTAAGGATGAGCACAACTCCCGGATATGCGGATGCGAACAGGCGCGCAAACTCACATCTCCGCGACTGGATATCCTTCACAGAGAACGAGCCGAGCCCGCATAGTTCGAGCAGCGCGCTGAACTCTTTCGGATGCGGCGTAATCACCGTGTGGAAGCGTGGTGCACTTTCACAACCGGTTTTGCTCTTCTCAGGCCTATCTGCACAAGCAGGCCGTGTCTCGCTTTCAAGGCATGCCGTGCGCGCTTTCAGGAATGCAGGGAGTCCCGGATGATAGCACATGTCGGCATCAATGACGACGCCGGCTTCCGGCCGCTTCATCAGTTCATCGAGGAACCTCTGACCGCGGGCAATCGCCGCATCATCACGGCCAAGTCCCATGCCGAGGGCGGCGGCTGTCGTGTTTTCAGGAAGCGCGGGTGACTGCATCAGCATGCAGACGCCTTCAGCATACTTGTCAGCCGGCTGGGCCTGACGCAGGAACTCGGGCGCGGTAAGGTCCCGGTCAGTGACGAGCGTCACAAGACCCGCCCCGTACGTCAGCGCGGCAGTTCCGGCGATAATGCCTGCACCGCACTTGTCACCGACGACGACTGCTGCGTGGCCGTATGTGCCTTTGTTGCTGTTCTGCTTTGTGCGGTGCGGAAGGACGAGATCGCTATCTTCGAGCAATTGGGCTTCTGGTGCGGATCCCGAAGCGGATGGAGCCTCGAACTGTTCGCGCGGTACTCCGAGCGGCGCACACGTAATGGCGCCCGTCCAGTCTTTTGCAAAATCTTCGTACAAAACGGATTTGAGTGCCCCCATGGTGATTGTCTCATCCGCACGGAACACAGGATTCGAGCCCAGGCAGCTCGGGATGTCGCATGCTATTTTCCACGCATCGAGCGCGTTCAGTTTTTCAATGAGGGCGGCGGTGGCGTCATCTGGCGAGCCGTGAAAGCCGCTTCCGAAAAGACAGTCGACAACGACCGCAAAATGAACTGCTTCGGGAACGCCGCTGCTGGCATCAGAACAAGCGCTCACGCATTCGCGCGACAAACCGCTTTCGGCCGCCGCGGCGTTCAAAGCTGGCAGTTCAGTTACAATGCGCACACCAGCTTTTTCGGCCCGTTCGGCCTGTGCGATGCTCGGGGCGGACTTCGGCGGGCGGGGTGCGAGC
>JAZUFS010000034.1:0-2675 GCA_045640805.1 Treponemataceae bacterium | reverse complement strand
ATATATTACTAGATGAAGTCATATATAGTCAAATTCCACTAATTTGACTACGCCGTTAATAATTTATTACTAATATAGGGGAGTGAACTTCCAGCAGAATCTAAAAGAAGCAATGACTATCAGGGGTGTGACAACTAAAGAACTAGCTGCTGCCACCGGCATAAGCGAAAACACCTTGAACAGTTATCTAAAAACAAGCGGCTCTCTTCCTGATATAGAAAAAGGTCTTGCCATTGCAAATGCACTCAATGTTACCGTCAGTTTTCTGGTACATGGAATTCAGGATTCATCAGAAGCTTTGAAAGACAAACTGATGGTACAAAATTTTTACAAATACTCACACATCGTCAATAAAATAAGCCAGATTCCTGAGCAAAAACGAAGTTCTGTCGAAAAACTGATTACAGACCTTTGCGAAACATATACCACGGACTAGAAAGTACCGTCAGTTGTTCGGAATTTCCGAACAACTAGCGAAGTCCCGCTTTTCTATCTCTCCACAATAAAATCCATATAGTTATCTTTTGTCACTACAGTATATGGAACATCCGGATAATTATTCGAAAAAGTCAGAGGGCACTTAACTTTTGCTTTATTTGGATTGAACTTGAATTCAAAAGCAGATAATGCACCATCCGTTTCTTCAATAAAATCAATTTCCTGTTGCTGTGTTGTCCGCCAGAAATAGTACTTTGGCTGCCGGTTATGATACGCGTTGTTCTTTACCCGTTCACTAATCATGAAATTTTCCCACAGCATTCCAATATCAGTACGTAAATCACACATCGAATAATTCGAAATGACAGCGTTTCTTACTCCGTTATCATAAAAATAGATCTTAATGCTTTTTTTGAGTTCATTCCGGACATTGCGGCTGTAGGAACGCACATGGAATATAATGTATGCTTTTTCAAGTAAATCTACATATCGTTGCACAGTTATCGTATCTATTCCAAGCAGGTTTCCAAGTTCATTAAATGAAACTTCGCTGCCAACCTGTAAAGCAAGAGCTTGAACAAGCCTTTCTATTACAGCAGGTTTCCGTATATCCTGAAATTCAAACACATCTTTATACAGATAACTGGTAACGATGTTTGATAATATTTCCCTCTCATCTCCTGGATTATTTACAACATCCGGATACAATCCATAAATCAGCCTGTTCTCAAGCTGTTTCATTTCTTCAAGCATGGATGTATGCAGTACAAGTTCATTTGTTGAAAACGGATAAAGATTGTATTCAAATTTCCGCCCTGTCAATGGTTCATTTATTGTATTAGACAAGTCGAGCGCAGATGAACCGGTTACCGCAAATTGAACATCTGGAAAGGTGTCATGCAGGATCTTTAATGAAAGACCGATATCCTTAACGCGCTGAGCTTCATCAATAACGATGAACTTTGATTTTCCCACAAGCGATTTAAAGCGTTCAGAAGATTCTTGCGACAACATTCTGCGCACATCAACTTCGTCACAATTCCAGTATTGCGCGGATTCCGATGAAGCATTTTCTGCCAAGATTGATTTCAAAAGCGTAGTCTTTCCGACTTGCCGTGGACCTATCAGAAGAAGGACTTTTCCTTTTCCAATTCTCTGCTTAAGGATTTGTTTTAAGTCACGTTGAATCTCATTCATATGTAATATGATACGTGAGTTTGTCAATATAATCAACTAATATTATGTTTTTTTTTGATTATATTCGAAAATTATTATGTTTTAACGTTCGGATATCCGAACAAAAAACCTGTCGGAAATTCCGACAGGTTCGCGTATCTTGCTTTTTTTGGGGAGATTACTCCTCTTTCGCTTTCTCGCCGAACACCTTGCTGCCCCTGTCCATGGCAGTAAGGCCGGTGCGCACCAGTTCCTTAATGCCGAACGGTTCTAGCAGCCGGATAAGGCTTGCAATCTTTGCCTCGCTTCCGGTTGCTTCGATTACGAGCGTATCAATGCCGACGTCAACGATGTGCGCGCGGAAAATGTTCGCCGTCTCAATGATACCAGAGCGGTTGTCAGCAGGGGCAGTCACCTTGATGAGCGCAGACTCACGCATGACGGTGTTTTCAGGGTCACATGCCTGAATGGTCATGACTTCTTCAAGCTTTGAAAGCTGTTTGGTAATCTGATCAAGGATATGGTCATCGCCCTGCACGACGATTGTCATGCGTGAAACACCCGGCTGAGACGTGACGCCTACGGTAAGGCTGTCGATATTGTATCCGCGGCGGCTGAACAGCCCGGAAACACGGCTCAGAACACCGGCATGGTTTTCTACGAGAACAGAAAGAACATATCGCTTCATACGCTTTATGCCTCCGGATTCCAGCGGACTGTGCGGAGAATGTCTCCGAATACACCGGCAGCCGTTACGCCTGCACCGGCACCGTATCCGCGTACGGTAAGCGGAATCGGCTGGTAGCGCTCTGTGTAGAATACGAATGCATTCTCGCCGCCACGTACGCCGAAAAGCGGATCCTGTGCGGTAACTTCCATCATGCCGACGCTTACGCTGCCGTCTTTAATGCGGGCACCCATGCGGAGTACTTTGCCTTCCTTCTTAAGGTCTGCAATTTTCTTTTCAAAGTAGGCATCAACTTCAGGCAGTTTTTTCAGGAATTCGTCTACTGAGCCAGTATCATCAAAGGTTTCCGGGAATACCTTGTTGATTACAACAT
>JAZUFS010000033.1:0-3076 GCA_045640805.1 Treponemataceae bacterium | reverse complement strand
ATGCGTTTGAAGGACTTCCATCTGGTAAGTATACGATTACGGTAAAGGCCTACAATGAAAGCAACATCCTTGTTGCAGAAGGCAGTGATGAAGATATTGAGGTAATTCCGGGTGAGACAGCGACTGCCGTTGTTGAAATGGCAGCAAAGACATACCACGTACATGAGTTTGCGACAGAATGGACAACGAATGCTGCATATCACTGGCATGCAGCAACATGCGGCGACACTGAAGAAGTACACGACAAGGCAGAACACACCTTTGGCGACTGGATTACAGTAACACCTGCAACAGAGGAAAATGAAGGACTTAAAAAGCGGACATGTACAGTCTGTAATTATGAAGAAACCGAAACAATTCCTTTGCTGAACCACACACATACATGGGCATCTGAATGGACATATGATGAAAATAATCACTGGCATAAGTGTACAAGTTCTAAGTGTTCTGAAATAGATCAGTTTGCAGAACATGAATGGGGTGAATGGAATGTTACCATTGAACCATCAGTTAATAGCGACGGTGAAAAACAGCATACATGCACTAAATGTGGTTATATTGAAAAAGCCCCATACTATGGACCAAACACAGCAACATATCAGTTTACTGAGACTATACAGCCAGCACCGGAAGGATACAGCGGCACTATGGAAAGTGCCGGGGAAACAGGAAGATATGTAATCTTTGGAGACTTCCCGCAGACAGTTGCCGAATCAGGCGAATCAGGCGTTAGATTTAATCCAAGACCGGAAGAAAACGGATTCTATGTTGGAAGTGATGGTTATTACTACGAAAAAGTTGAAGTAATAGAATATTCAGGTTCTGGACGACTAATGTCAGATGGGAAAACGACAATAAAAACTAAAGATACAGTATATTTTAAGGTAGAACCAATTATATGGCGTGTTCTCTCTGAAGAATATGACTGGGATGGCGAAGGTAATGAAGCACCTGCAGCTTTCCTTTTGGCTGAAAATATTCTTACTGCAAATGTTCCATGGTGGGAATGGTCATATTCTGATGGAACAACATATCATCTTAATATATCTGAATATAGCAATCCGATTTATGCTGATAATTATATGCATAGTCAAATCCGGGCATATCTAAATGGTATAGAGTATGACGCAGCTGATGAAGAAAACAATACACGGTGGGTTAATAAAGGATTTTTGCAAACTGCATTTACAGATAAAGCAATAGAACTTATTTATACAACTGTAGTAGATAATAACATTCCAGAAGACACTGCCTTAACATGTGAAAATACAGAAGATAAAATATTCTTGATAAGTACATATGAATTAAGTGACGAGAAATATGGTTTTTCAGAGGATTCTGATTCTATTCGGTTAAGAAAAGCAACAGATTATGCATATGCCAATAATCTAAAATACTCCGGAAGTATAGAAAAATCTCCTTGGCGGTTAAGGACTCCTCATAGAAGGGGAAATGATAATGTATCAGATAGAGAGTATTTTAAAACTATTGATAATGGTAAGTTAAGCGTTGGTGGTGCCCAGGATCTTTATTATGGTATCGTTCCAGCCCTTACCGTTCCAGTGTCAGAACTGCCAGAACAGTAATCCCGCATCTTATCTGCGGCAACCTTCCGGCAGAAACGCACACAAGACCGCCCATTTGGGCGGTCTTTTTTTCCCCGCGGCAGGACACCGCGAGGCTCTGTATGCAGCCATGCAGTACATCTTGTGAGCGGGACCGCGCCGTAGGGGGCAGGCAGCATTGCGAAGCCTCGTCGCGAGCATGGCGGCGCCATGCGAGTCGAATACCATATAAAAAGCAGCGAGCAATGTTGCCTGCCCCCGTAAGGCGAGGCCCCGCTCACAGCAATGCAGTACATTCATTTCAGAGAGATGTTTTGTACTGCTCGAACAGTTTTTTCCGGGCTGTTTCAGAAAGCTTCAAATCTTCAGCGGCAGTTTCAGGAGAGACTTTGTACTTAGTGATGAGCAGCACGGCGTCTTCAAACGCCTGATCTTCACGACCTTCAGCTCGTCCAGCCGTATGACCTTCAGCAAGTCCTTGTTCATGGGCAATCCGGCGTTCAACTTCTTTTTCAAACTCTATCTCTTGTGCTACGGTCATGTATTCTTTTCTCCAGGTGGCGTTATGCCTGTTGTAATTGACCGCACTGTCAATCTGCTCTGTGAATGAATCCTGCGGCTTCTTTGTCTTCAGGTACGTCAGGAACGCCCTGAGTTTTCTGTCTTTGATTTTATCACAGGCATTCAGATTGATAAAGATTTTGTGCGTACCGTCATCATATTTTTCTGCGACTGGCATATCATCAAGCGAGTCAAGCGACATTCTGACCTTGTAACCGCTTTCTTCAAGACCGAACAGATCGAAACTGCAGATGAACACAATCCATGTTTCACGAAGGTTTTCGTAACTTTTGTTGTGAGCAAGCGAGTCAATGTCGAGCGTTCCCTGGTAAAAGCGCATCCTTTTGGGAAGGTTCGGGAACTGTACGCTCTGAAACTCAATGTCATACACGTTTGACTCGTCCTCAGCGGCGACATCAAGGCGGATGCCGTGTGATGCGTACGTGCCCGAGTACTGCTGTTCAGAGCCGAACTGCGTCAGGGCGGTGACCTTTATGCCCAGAATGCGCTCAATCATTTCCTTGCAGAACTCAGGTTTGCTCATAATCTTACAGAACAGGTAATTGTCGGTAATCTCAAGCTCTTCCCACGGCTTTGAATACTGCCCGTGGGATATTTCATAGGATTCTTTCTGTTTTTCCATTTCTGGTACCTCATATTCTTTTTACGCAGGCACCATGTGTTTTTTTCAAAAAGACGACACTTTTTTTATGCGCTGATAGCATCCCTGAACATGCAGTACATCCTGTGAGCGGGGGCGCGCCGTAGGGGGCAGGCAGCATTGCGAAGCCTCGTCGCGAGCATGGCGGCGCCATGCGAGTCGAATACCATATAAAAAGCAGCGAGCAAGGCTGCCTGCTCCCGTAAGGCCCGGCCCCGCGCACAGTCATGCAGTATATTCATTTCAGAGAGCTGTTTTGTACTGCTCGAACAGTTTTTTTCGTGCAGTT
>JAZUFS010000032.1:0-9176 GCA_045640805.1 Treponemataceae bacterium | reverse complement strand
CGGTTAAGGACTTAACAAAGGTCGTAGAGTAATCTCTTTTTGCTACGTCACTACATGTATCACTTCCCGCATACGTATAATTCCATGCATCAGCATCAGGATTACCACCACGTGCTGCATACTCCCATTCAGCTTCAGTCGGTAAACGGTAACCGTTTGCATTCGGGTTGACTGTTATATTATCGGCCTTTCCCTGTCCCGCAGATTTATCAGAACTGGTTTCAGCTTCACGAATAACGTTGCTGCTCGAAAAATTTCCTGTACCATTTTCAAAGTAATAATAAACAGGATCCAATCCCTCATATTCACTTGCTGCATTACACCATACAATTACGTCTCTCCATGACATATTTGTTGCAGGCTGACTTCCATTTGCATCAGTAAGAGAGTGTCCTTCTCCTTCATTTCCAGGCTGTCCTAGCTGAGCAAACGAGTATTTACTATCCCCACGTTCATTACTTGTTGCCCAATTTACGACCTCACACCACTGCGCGTACGTCACTTCAGTTTCTGCAATCTTGAAGTCATTAATGGTAATTCCGCTGCCGATTGCACTGCTGCTGAATGCACCCTCTCCAATTGCGGTCGTTACCGTACCGCCTGGAACCGCAATCATCTTCAACAGCGGCTTTATTGTATATGGACAGGCATCTACAGGCGTCGTACCTTCAAGAATTGTGTTGCAATCAGCAGTTCCACCAGAACCGGTATATCCAAAGACGCCTGTCGTACCGCCGTTTCCTGTTGAAGCAGGAGCCTGACCAAGGAATGAACAGTTATATATTTCGCCATTGTTCGTTACGCAGAATACACCAGCCTCACTGTCCTGTTCTGTGTATGTAGAGAAGTCACCTTTTATCGTAAGGTCATATACTCCTCCATATTGATCTATTTCCCTGAAAAGTGGAGCATCCGCATCTTTTACTTCAATGCAATTGCCTAATCCATTAAAACGGCTGTTATAGAAATCACACAACGGTTCTGAAAGCTTATCTATCGTCAAATTCTTTACAAGGTAAATATCTTCCTCATTATTAATACCATTTTTCCACAGTTCAAATGACTTATCACTACACCACTGGAGTACCGTATCTTGCTTTTCGTCATCATAAACTTCGTCATAATACACTACATGATCGAGTGAGAATATATAATAACCCGCGCCACACTGTTCCGGTATTACATCCCACTCTACATCAAGCTGAAGAGGATACGATGCGTTGAACTCATCTGCAAAATCAGCTACATAAAGTATATAATTGTCCGTGTCAAAGTAAGACGAACCATGCTCAAATATAGACTTGCCTGTCTGCCTGCAGATATAGTCGCTGAAAGTATACAATCCCGGATTAGGGGTACCCTCTCTTATGGCTACCGGCATGAACCCTTCCGGCCAATTGCTATTATTTTGTGGATTAATTAATTGTACTTCAGAGAATGGGAAAGACTCTGCGTACACCGTTATACACTTATCCGTACCGCCACAGTACAGGTTACCGTTACTATGAATTTCCACAACCGGAATACGTACTGAATACTCGTACGTAAAGATAAGCTGGTTTTCCAGACCACCTTTAACCGTGTTTACCGTTTCATCCCCTGCCGCCAGGTAAGACTTGCCATTCCACTGGTCTTTTTTGGCTGTACCTTCTGCAACAGGAAGGTCGTCAAACTGCGGGAATAGTGCAGAAACAGACGGCAGTGTCAGATAAACGTCGCAAGAGCCATTTGCGTTGGTGACATTATCTGCTCTGATATTATCTACAAGATAGATATTGTACGTGCGGTTTCGTGACGTGTTGTAATCCCATACATAAGTGTCATCGTACCCAGACAGGGTAATACAGTCCTCGTAATCACCCCACTGGTAGCAGACAGCAAGAATCTTGTCTTCAATAGCATTCTCAGCATCTACTGCTGCCCACACCGCATAGAACGTAACATCATCATCTTCAAGAATGCAGGTATCACCCGGCTGAATTATGGTCGTACTCTGTATTTTTGAAAGGTTTTCTTCGTAATTTAATGCCGTCAGAACAGGGAACTGATAGCCCGCTGACCACCCACAGAATGCGAACACATCTTTAGAAGTCTTATCCATACGATACCACAAACCAAGAAAGTCACTTTCAGGCACATTATTACATTCAGTGTTCTCATCCGCAAAGACACCGTACGTCTTGCCTTTATACCCGTGATATTTCTGATAATCGGGCATTGTCATTGAAGAAAATCTATCTGCTTTGACTGATGTGGTTTCTGCAGGTCCGCCTGTATAGTTACTGTTGAAGCGGTAGGTTACTTCCGGTGAACCAAAGACTGCCTCAAAGCTAAGTGGCATCTCTTTGAGTGAAATGGTAAGTATATCGCCTTTTTTCCAGATTTTACCGTTATTATCCTTCCAGCCAATAATTGTCTGACCGGCAGGAATATGGTCAGCAGGGAAATACACATTAAAATTATCTACAAAAATTGTCGATGCACCTTTTAAAGGAGCTTGTACAGCAACCCAGTATTCGCCTGAGGTAAGTACAAACTGTATCAGGTTCATGTTTATTTCGACAGCCTTATCTTTACCGTCGGTAAGGTCGGCAACGTCACTTTCTCCTGCAAAAGAAAGGAGTTTGTCTTTGTAGCCGTTACAGTTAACCAGATATTTTGCAGGTTTAAGATTTTTGAACACTACATCTTCTTCTATATCGTCTTTTGTACGCGAAACACTATCGTAAAAGAACCTTTCACCGCTATCTGAAAGCTGATACAAAATCACTTCAATTTTCGTGATTCCTTCCAAAGGATTATACCCCAGAGGATTTGGATCAGCATTGCGTGCTAAAGAAAAAGTCAATGAACCTTTTGGTGATTCACTTTTTCCTGCATTCAGATTGCCACAGGAGAAAAGAGCAAAAATCAGAAGGAGTGAAGAAAGTACTGTAAGAAAACGTTTCATGAAAAACCTCAAATATAGGTGATACTTATTCAATTTATACTATATCACAGCTTTTTACTATATAAACCTTAAGCAGATTTTCCAGCCCTTTTTCCGTGTTATGCTGAAAAGCAAACTTTAACCCGCACCCTACGGTATCTGCAGGCAGCCTGGCACGAGTTCTGCAACCTGAAAGAGATGAAGGTGATTTTGAAAAAGCGTCACTAATTACAAGAAACTGACGCGTGAGAAACTGTACCCGCCCAGCTTCGAGCCAGGCAATCTGGCGTAAGCGACAAGACGGGCACACCCGCAGGAAAACTCCTGCGGGTGGTTGTGGATTAACAATCTGTAAGTACCGTTATTCCCAATCAATTATCTCTTGAATATAAAAGTTTATCCACGTGATGTTATTGCCATCCCCGCCAGAGCACACTATTTGTGTTGACATCCTGTTTTCAGAGGTGTAATGACCGATTGAATATTTGTACATGCCGCGGGGAGTAAACAGGAAACAATCGTAAGTTGTATTCTCTACAGTATACTTGACGTATACACCGTCTCTTGTAACATACTGAATAACAACCCTCTCAGCAACCACATTGCCTGATTCATCCACAACATCGAATATTAACTTACCATCTCCACTTACGTCCAAATTATCCATATCTAACATCAGATATCCATTCATGGCAAAGGTTCTTTGGGTTCCATTGTAAATTTCTAACGCATTGGTGAAACACATCTTATCAAAGGAGCGGCTATGATCTGCTATCTGTATAAAATCCCCATTCACAGAAGGTGTTTCAAGTCCCATGAACGCGACGTATCTCGTATCTTTGAATTCTTTTGCATAGTAAATAGTCGATGGCATTTCATTACCGTCAGGGTATGCAATAAACGAGGAACCGCTCTGGATATCTATATCCTCCTTCCAGCGGGCTTCAAGCTTAATCGGGAAGTTCTCGTGTCTTGCGAGATTTATCTTCGGGGAAGGACTCTCAAGAATTTCTCCTTCTTCTTCATCGTACCATCCTGTAAATATCCATTCGGTTTCCTGTGAAAGGCTTGATGCGAATAAAGTGCCTTCATAGTCAGCTAATTCTGGCACCCATAAGTCAATCACATAATAAGCATTGCTAGGAGGGAGCGGCCATGTTTTAAGATATACAAAATCTTCCATATCTGGATCACTCATGATGCTATCCGCATTGTGGTTCTCTCCTCCGTAGATAGAACCTCCATCCCAGTACTGAATAACAGGAACCTTTATTTCTGACCAAAGATAAACAGTATCCTCAGATGCAGGAATTTCCAGTATCTCACCAGGGTATCTTATATTACCTTCATCATCTTTCCACTCATTCGCTTTTGTAGTGCCACTTGGAGTTTCATCCCACGCCGGTAAAACTGCATTAACGGCTGGCAATGGTAACTTAAAAATTTCTTCTGCTTCGTCATAATCCATAAGCTCTTTCAGATAGTAAAAGGTCTTTATAGCGTATTCGCTATCTTCTCCCAGGCAATAATTAACCTGGTATGCCTGAGCTGGCTTTAAATAGTCAAAGTCAGCCCAGATTGCATAGAATGTAGTGTCATTCGTAAGCTCATAACTGTCACCAGCTTTCAAAAAGTCCGTATTTTTCAGTTCAGCTATTACTTCATAATAAGTTTCATCGGAATCAATAATAGGGAACCGCTTGTTTACAGAACATCCGATAAACGCACGATTGTAATATTCTGAAATATCCGGTTCGTCGGAGTCATAATAACAATCTAAGAAGTCATTCAGGCTGATTGCATTACCCTCACGCCCTGGAAATTCAATACTGTCAGAATCCTCATCATAGTTGTCATTAAACCAGTAACTGACTCTTGCCGGCAAATCCCACTGGGCATAAAGTTTCAGCGGCAGTTCGTCGGGCAGGTCTTCTACAGACATCGTTTCACTAAGTGTCCAGAGTTTTCCGGCAGCATCTTTCCAGCCGACAAATGTTGATCCTTCTGGAAGATTTTCCGATCCCCAATATTCCATATCCTCTGTAAAGTCTTCTATCGGCAGTTCAAAAGTTCCATCTTCTGCCAGTTCTTCAGATGTTATCGCTTCGCTGTACTGCTCTGCACTAAGGATGCTTCCGTCATGGGTAAAGAACTCTATCAGTTTTACGATTGGCTCAGTAGTATCTGGCTCGGCCCAGATTGCCTCTAAGTGAAGCGGCAGGGTCTTGCCAGAAAGCCAGATTTTATCACCGGCATCATATTCAAAACCTGTTTCGGTAATTTTCCAACCAATTACTTCCTTGCCGTCAATCTTCCAGGAATCCTCCACATCCTCAACGGATGGAATAAACCAAAGCGGATGTTCTGCCTCTTCATCGGTCATCAATTTTTCCCACAAGCAGGTTTCACTTTCTGTACCATTGTCATATACAGCCAGAACCTGGTACATCTGAACGTCAGCAGTTGCAGGGTTTTCTTTAGTATTTTCGTCTTTTACTTCCACTTCTTCAGACACTCCGCGGAAAATTACTTCATCGCCCCGCAATGCATTGACAGACACACCATACTTTCCCACGGCAACCGAAGCGTTTATTCCTGCAGCCATTTCTTCAGGAGTGATATCCTCATCTGAAAATGCAACTTTCTGTTCATCAGACGTATATACAGCAACCTGATATTTCGTTATATCATCTTGTATTGGAAGAGAAGCAGCGCGGGATATTACATGATCCACCCGGATACCGATGATTCCTTTTCCCGTTTTACCGGGCAGGTTGTCTTTCTTTCCAGCAAGAGAAAGGTTTCCGCAAGAAACAAGAAGGGATATTGCCAGCAGGGCAAACACAACATTAATAAATCTTTTCATAATGAACTCCTAAAAAACCAGCACCGGATGCAAAGACTCTTTAGACAATTACACATTTTTAGTATAACGCAATTAGTTGTAAATATAAACCAAATGTGTTTTTTCTGGTAGAAATTTTCGTGTTATACTTACATAAAACACGTTTTTTCACAACTGGAGGCATTTATGGACACGCTCACATTGAATCCGGCAGATTTTGACCGCACCGCACTCATTCAGGCGGCAATTGACAATCAGAAGCGCTCATATGCGCCGTATTCGCATTTCAACGTTTCAGCAGCGGCGCTCATGGACTCAGGCAAAGTATATCTGGGCGTAAATGTTGAAAATGCGTCGTATCCGGCAGGAATATGCGCCGAAAGAAACGCCATTTTTCATGCAATTGAAGAAGGGGAGCGCAAGATTGTCGCCATTGCAATTGTGGGCGGACCGGAGTACACCATCCGCGATTACTGCGCACCGTGCGGCATCTGCAGACAGGTCATGCGCGAGTTCTGTAATCCGCTGGATATGCGGGTCATCCTGGCAAAAAGCGTCACCGATTACAAGGAACTGACGCTCGAGGAACTGCTCCCGCTCAGCTTCGGACCGGACGATCTGGCGTAACGTTCAGCAGTACTGTGCTGCAAACTCGGGAATTGAAACAGCCGGCACCTGTGATTGCACAAAATCCCTGACATTCTGGGTGACAATGAAATCAAGATCCGCTTCTGCAGCACATACCATCTGAAGATTATCTTCAAGGTCAAAAAAACCTTCATCCGCCAAGGCAGACAGGAAAGCTTCCTTATCTTCTGTAAGGATGGTCAGATTATTCACAATGTATTTCACCCAATTACGTTTCTCTTCCGGCATTAAATCCTTTCTGACTATATAGAAAAAGTCTGTTACCGAATGTGATGAAACAAATCCTTCATTCTTTCTGACAACACAGGATTTCATAATTACATCAGCAGCTTTATGGTTATCGTTTCTGGCAACAGCCATATCAATAAGTACGTTTGTGTCTATAAAAATTCTCATTTTCTTCCCCTAACGCCGAATTTTTCATCAAGGCAGGCATAGTACTCTTCACGCCAGTTCACAATTTTCCTGTTTTTAATACATCCGCTCAGTTTTTTGTGCATTTCAAGACTTTCTTCCACTGTCCATTCACGCTGTCCGGACTTCTTTTTCTGCACGCAGTCGAGAGCACGGGAAGCAAGCTTCAGCAACTCATCCGTGTTAAGTTTGTTCATACGTGAAAGAATTTCCCGAAAGTAAAGAGACGCCGGGGGATTTGTATTGGTTGCCGCAACTCCCGAATCAGCAAATTCCAGCGGATCCTGTTTCTGAATGGAATAAACGGGTCCTTTCTGCCTGTACTTATCTTCAAGAATAACTTCGTAATCCACCCTGTACAGCCTGCAAAGGTTTTTTATGACGCTGACAGGCGGTTCTGTTTCGCCACGTTCATATTTAATGTACATCTGGCGCGAAATTCCAAGATAATCTGCAACCTGTACCTGCGAATACTTTTTCTGTTCACGAAGGTATTTAATAGTTTCAAACATAATCTGCCTCACCTATAGTATAGCGCTGCACATATCAAATGTCAAAACTTGTTGTCGTAAAATTGTGTGTATTTGTATTTACATATGTACTCACTTACCTGCACGACAAGAAAGAGTAAAAAAGAAAGCCGCCCTTAAAGTTTGACGACTGGGGCGGCTTTTCGCTAAATCTGTGAAGATGACAGACTTAATCAGGCATTTCCGCTTTTAAATATGCCACAATCACAGCGTGCCGTCAATTTCCTACAGCGCCCTGTACTGCTCGAGCAGCGCCCGAGTCTGGCCTGTACAGCGCGCCACCACAAGGATGTCCTCATCACGCCATTCAGATGTGATGAGGACGCCGTTTTTCCGTGCCATTTCAACAAGGTCGTTCCTGTTAAGCGGAAGATGATATTCCGTTTCCTCGCCAAGCAGCGTATTCGCTATGCGCTGAATAAGCGCGTCAAAACCAGATTCCGGGGTGCCGCCGCACTTCGCGCTTACTTCAACCGCGCCCGGAAACTGCTGGCGCAGGTTCGCGAGCAGGATATCATCGGTAACGGCATCCATCTTGTTTAAGAGGATGAGCACCGGGTTCTTGTCTGCGCCGATTTCCTTCAGGACTTTGATGACGGTCTCGTACTGGAAGAACACTGCAGGGTCAGTGGCATCGAGCACCAACAGCAGCAGGTCGGCGCGGACGGCTTCTTCAAGTGTCGATTTGAACGCGTCGACAAGGCTGTGCGGCAGGTTGCTTATAAAGCCGACGGTGTCTGTGAGCAGGATGCCCGGCAGTCCCTGCACTGAAAGACGCCGCGTAGTCGGGTCCAGTGTGGCGAACAGTTTATTTTCAACAAATGCGTCCGCGCCCGTAAGCGCATTCAGCAGGCTCGATTTTCCTGCGTTCGTATAGCCGACAAGGGCGCATGACGGCAGTGGCACCTTATCCCGCTTTTTTCTGGGCGTCTCGCGTTCTTTCACCACTTTCTCAAGCTCGCGGCGGATTTTGAGCATCTTATCCTGAACGGCACGGCGGTCAAGTTCAAGTTTTGTTTCGCCGGCGCCCTTTGAACCGTAACTGCCACCGCGCTGACGTGACATATCCCCGTACGTGTGTGCAAGACGCGGCAGACTGTAGCCAAGTTTTGCAAGCTCAACCTGCAGCACGGCCTCCTTAGTCTGCGCCCTGTCTGCGAATATGCGGAGAATTACCTCGTGGCGGTCAAAACACGGCTTTCCGCTCAGTTTTTCCCAGTTCCGCTGATGTGTCGGCGACAGTTCATAGTCGAAGATGATGACATCCGCTCCGGCAGCCTCAGCCGCATCCGCAATTTCAGCAGCCTTGCCCGTCCCGATGCCAAACTTAGCCTGCGGTTCCGGCTTCTTGAGCACAATCTGCCCAGAGATTTCCATGCCGAGCGTGTCGACCAGGCCCCGCAGTTCAGCAAGCTCAACGGCATCCGGTGAGGGCGGCGCATCCGTCTTGCCAACGAGATATGCTATGGTTTTCTGATTCTGTTCTGCTTCTAAGTCGATCATTAATTTGTTTTCTGGTGCTTTGACAACCAGTCTTTTATTCCTGCTTTATTGATATTGCCTGATGCAACACCCAATCCCAAAGAAATCAATTCTTCCTGGGAATAAATCAATTCAATTTGATTTATCTGTAAAAACAATAAAGCCAAATGAACTCCAATCCGCTTATTTCCATCCAGAAAAGGATGGTTTTCTATCAGTGAATAACAAAGCTGAGCAGCTTTATCAATAATGGTTGGAGATTGATACCCTCTAGAGGTTGTTCTACCAGTGTATGTATAGGACAAACCATTGTTTGTATGTCCTATTA
>JAZUFS010000031.1:0-10923 GCA_045640805.1 Treponemataceae bacterium | reverse complement strand
GTGGATTTGCCCGCGTACGCAGTCCCGGTGATGATGTACACGTTGCGGAGGTAGTGGCGGAGAATGTTGTTTTCAATGAGCATGCTTGAACTCCTTCTGTCAGTATATCCGTATTTTGCGGAATGTGGGGTAAAGTTCTGGTTTAGAAACTTTTTATGATGCAAATATATTTTTTTCTTTCGCATTTTTAAAAATATCGTGTCCCAACGGTAATAAATAGTATTGAGAGGAATGGAAAACTATGTCAGGAACACAAATATCAGACAATTCTTATGACAATTTAATGGTTCAAATTGGTTTGGCTTTATCTGAAGGCAGAAAATCAGCAGTCAAAACTGTCAATTCAATCCTTGTTCAGACATACTGGACTATTGGAAAATACATAGTTGAGTTTGAGCAGGATGGGAAAGAGCATGCAAAGTATGGTGATGAACTACTGTTACGTTTATCTCGTGATTTAACCATAAAATACGGAAAAGGATTCAGCAGAAGTAATCTGACATATATAAGGAAATTGTATATGACATTTCCAAAATGTGAGACACTGTCTCACATTTTATCCTGGAGTCACTATTTTGAAATCTTGAAGTTAGATACAGATTTAGAAATTAACTTTTACATTAGGCAATGTGAGATTGAAAACTGGAGTGTGCGGGAACTTAAGCGGCAGATGAAAAGCATGCTTTTTCACCGGCTGGCATTGAGCAAAAACAAGGAAGAAATCATAAAACTGAGTAAAGAAGGTCAGCAGCTTCAGACCCCGAAAGATATTATAAAAGATAATTATGTTCTGGAATTTCTGGGGCTTCCAGAGAGAGAAGAATATAAAGAAGGAGATGTTGAAAACCGGATAATTGAAAATTTGCAGCATTTTCTTCTTGAACTTGGGCGTGGGTTCGCTTTTATAGGCCGGCAATACAAACTGCAGATTGGCGCGCGGCAGTTCAGGGTTGATCTGGTCTTCTATAATCACATTTTGAAATGCTTTGTGCTGATTGATATAAAGCGTGGCGAAATTGAGCATTATGATGTCGGGCAGATGAATATGTATCTGAATTACTTCAAGAATGAACAGAATTCAGAGGGTGATAATCTGCCAATTGGAATTGTTCTAGGTGCTTATAAAGACCAGCTTTTAATGGAATATGCAACTCAGGGAATAGAAAACAACCTCTTTGTAAGTAAATATCAGCTCTATCTTCCAAATAAAGAGGAACTTCAGTTGCAACTTGAAAAACTTTTGATAAGCGATTGCTAGAAAAACAGGCTTATTCCTTCCTGTACAGATCGAGCATGTACGTCGCGTTGAACGTGATGGTGCCGCCGTGGCGTACGACTGCCTCGCGGATTCCGCTAAAGAAGGCATCGCGTTTGTCTGCTTTCAGCGTGATGTGGTCTGAATGAGTCTTTATGTATGCAACATATTCGTCGGCGGTGTACGTGCGGCTTCCGAAGAACTTATGCTCGCCAAGATACGTGAAGCCGTGTGCAGTTCCCGCTTTGTAATCAAACTTACAGGTGTATGGTTGCTCGGAGTCAAAATGGGCGTCGTATACCTTCTGGATTTCAGCGTACAATTCCGGATTTGGGGTTTTGTAATCATCCAGCATGCGGAACATGGCGAGATAGCCGCCGTGCTTTAATATGTCAAAACACTTGTTGTAGGCGATATCTTCCTGTATCCACTGGATGGTCGTGGCGGAGTAGATGAAGTCAAAGCTTGCAGGTGCAAAATCGTGCTTCTCAAAGTCGCCGACGATTATCTTGAAATTGGGACGGCTTCCGAACTTGCGTTTCATTACATCCGCGAGGTTTTTGCCAAGCTCAATCGCCGTGTAATTGCAGCCCGCGTTTATGGCGAAATCAGATGCCTGTCCTGTTCCGGGGCCAATTTCGAGGACGCTTTTGGTGCTGTCGAGGCTGCACTCTGAAATGAGGTACTCAAAAAGTTCAGGAGAGTAGTGCTGCCGCCACTTGTCGAACTGCTCGGGGATTGTGTCAAAAACTAAGCGCTTGTCGGTAATCATGCTATCCTCTTTTTTACAGTATACCTTAACTTTGTAAGCTGTGTAATAAAGTTGCAGTTTAGTTTTTTTATTGACAGTACGTATAAAATAAAATATAATGTACGTATGGTAGATTCAAAACTAACTCTGAAACTTAATACAGATTCTATTTCTCGGGCAAAGTCCTACTCCGCCATGCATGGAATTTCCGTTTCATCAATGGTGGAAAAGTTTTTTGACGGCCTTACGCTTGAAGAAACGGTTTCAAAATATGTGACGGTGAAGTTTTCTCCTCTTGTAAATGAACTTTCTGGAATCATTTCTGTTCCCGATGATTACGACTACAAAAAAGAGTATCTGGAACACCTTGAACACAAATACAGCTGATATGAAAAAATACTTTGTTGACACTGATGTCATTATTGATCTGCTCAGTGAGCGTTTGCCGCATTTTCATTTTGCCGCTGTTCTGTTTACCTTTGCGGAAATGGGGAAGTTTGAACTGTATACAACGCCGACTGTTTTGGTGAACACTTTTTACATACTGCGGAAGCAGCTTGGAAACGAGGGTGCAAAAACAGCGCTCAGAAAACTGCGCATGCTTATCCATGTCATTGATTCTTCAGAAAAAGTCATGGATCAGGCGCTCAATTCTTCGTTCAACGATTTTGAAGATGCCGTTCAATACTACACAGCCTTGAACGCAGGCATTTCTGTCATCCTTACAAGAAATCTTAAGGACTATAAGCCTGCCGGTATGCTTGTTCAGACGCCAGAAATGTTCCTCGTTACAGAAGGCTTAGTGTAAATTCCGATAGAACTGCAACGTTCATGATAAGGACACTTTTTCGTCTCCTTTATTCCATCATTGAAAGCAGCGCATCTGCATCCTTTTTGATGAGCGGCGACATGCTGTCCTTGTATTTCGTAAGGTCAATCGCTTCTACTGCCACGCGGATGCGCTCTGTCAGTTCGGGGCGGTAGAGGACGACTTCATGAAGGGCGGCAAGACACTGACGCACCGTGATGGGCTTCGGGTCCTGCAGAAGCGGAATCATCTGGTCGAAAACGGCCGCAATCTGCCCGTCAGAAGCCCAGCGCGCCTGTGCTGCAATAAGGCCGAAGCCGCGCGTACGTGCATACGAGCTTTTGTGGGTGAGCAGGCTGGCGAAAACGGGAATCAGCTCCAGATATTTGTCTGACGCGGCTGATTCTGCGGCCAGTGTCTGGAAGAAAGCGCAGGCGGCCTTGTCATCTTTGTCAGTCAGTTTTGCGATGATGTCTTCTGTGTTGCTCAAACTGAAACCTCCGCTATAGTTAAACACCTTGTGTTCATCATACAGTTACTTTTTCTTTTCTGTATACAAACAGCGCCCAGCATATCGTGAATATGCCGAGCAGGACACCCACACCAAGCAGCGCTTTTCCAAGGCCGGTCACATCAGCGACTGCGCCTGTAATCGGGAAGATGATTATCATGGCGATGGAGAAGAACATGCTGTTCACGGATATAAGCGTTGCCCGCTGTTCTGACGGGATGAGCGCGTTGAGCATGGATGACTGGATCGGGTACAAAAGCGAGTTGCAGAAGCTCGCCACCGAGAACATGATGACGGCAACAAGTGCGTTTTCAAGGGCAAACGAGCAGATGGAGACCGCAATGATGAACGCGGCTGGAATGACCGTTCTGCTTCCGAAGCGTGTGAAGACTTTATCGCTTAAAAACGCGCCGAGACAGCCGCTCAGGCTGAACGCAAGCATGAACACGCTTATCTGAATCTTGTTGTAGCCAAGGTCAGAGAAGTATTGCTGGCCGTAAAAGAAGAGCAGCGTCTGGGCTGCGAACGTGGCAGAGAAGAACACAACAACCCTGAAGATGCGGATGTCTCCTTTCAGAATGCCGAAGCTTGTTCTGAAATGGTTGCCGAGCATCTGGAAAATGTTCCCTTCCTGTGAAAGCGTTTTCTCGAACGGCGCTTCCGTCATGAAAAGGACGGGGATAAACGCGAGCAGCGCAATGATGAGCGACGCTGCATAGCACCAGAAAAATGAGTACTCTGCAAGAATGCCGCCTGCAACTGTTGCGATGCCTTGAGACACCTCGATGATGATGTTGAGCTTTCCGCTGACGGCTCTGTATCTGTCTTCCTCACCGATGGCAATCATGCTGTCGTACACGAGTGCTTCCTCAGAGCCTGAGTTGAAGTTGTTTCCGACAGCCTGGATGAAAAAGCTCAGTGCAAAAAGCCAGAAGTTTCCGGCGTACAGCATGATAAGGCACGAAATGGTGATGCACAGTTTGCTCGTAATCATGCTTTTCTTTCTTCCAAGCAGATCTGCAACTGCACCTGACGGGATTTCAAACAGCATGCTTGTCGTGTGGTAAATGCCTTCAAGAATGCCGATCTGGGCAAGACTCATGCCTTTGAAAGCCAGGTACAGCACCCAGATGGAGCTCTGCATGTTCAGGTTGGTGATGAACACGTTGCAGTAATCGAGCAGGATGTTCCGTTTCAACTTTTTTACTAATGACGTTTCCATTACTTTTTTTTGATTCTGTCTGCATCTGTGGTGACGTGAAGGATGTGGTCACTCTTCAGCAGTTTCGGCAGACGCACGCGCAGGAACGACGGCTTGATGTTTGTATGTGGGATATCCTCAATCGGCACCCAGTGCAGTTCTTCAATATTGCCTGTCTGGTTTATGGATTTACAGGTGACATCCTGACTGCCGCGGCTTTTCATGACGAAGTAAAACTCGAGTACATGACAGTCAAAGCCCTCGAACGATCCGCCGTCCCCTGTAAAGAAGTTTTCTACAATCATGCCGAGGTGGTCGACTTTGTACGGAACGCCCGTTTCTTCAAGAACTTCGCGCTCAATGCAGTCTTCGGCCTTTTCGCCCATGTGGACGCCGCCGCCGACCGTGTAGTAATAATCGATATCCTTGCTTCCCGTAAACAGCACGCATCCGTTTTCAACAATGATGGCGCCTGTCCTGTACCGGAACCAGTTGTTGTCGTTTGTAAAACAGCAGTCTTTCTCTTTCATTTTTGCTCCATTTCTATATTTTCAAATCCCATCTTCAACAAATCCACATCGCCAGGGCAGAATTCAAACTCTCCAATCTCATCCTCGCTGATCCATCTGATTTCTGAAATTTCCTCTTTATTAAAAACAGGTTCTCCAATCAGTTCGCCATAATAAGCAACGGTGATATACATCAAGTCATTCAGATACATTGTGCGCGAATGCAGATGCTGCAAATCCTTGATGTCGCAGTTGATTTCCTCTTTTACTTCACGCCTGACACAGTCTATAAAATCTTCGCCAAATTCAAGGTTACCGCCAACAACTTCCCAAAAGCCCGGGAAATATTTTTTGTTACTGCTTCTCTTTGAAACCAGAATCTTTATATTTTTTCTATCAACCGGCAAAAATGCACAGCCTACCATTTGGATTTTATCTACCATAATTTTCTTCCTCTACACCAAATCCAAATACCACATGAATTGAACTTCATCCCTGCAGCTAGGCTCAAAATAATAAGCATACATATCAATTTTCGATAACAACGCTCCCTGTTTGCGATAGAACTTGCACGCAGCCACATTATTATTCTGGCATTCTATTATCATCTGCTTATAACCATCAGATTTTGCTTTTTCAATACCCATGTCCAGTAATTTCTGACCAATTCCCTGATGCTTATATTCATCGATAACCCTGATATCCCACAAAATACATGCATCATCTCTTCCACAAAGCATATCCAATTTAGGAGTTGGACCCGCAACAGTCATCGCGCCAACAGGTTTTTCATCATCAAATGCCATATAAAAGCGCCAGTTTTTAATATCAAAAGTCGCTTCATACTCCGTAGCACGCTCATACACGCTTAAATCTTTTGTGTATGGCTTAACTTCAACTTCTTCAAAATTAAAACCGCCCAAACCGTTATCAATCCTATTTATTTTATAAATACTACGAACATCAACATTCATCGAAATACTGTCATAAATTTCAAAACAGGATTTGTCCATTTCTTTTATATAAATCATTTTTTTCTCCTTTGGGCGTTCCCCTAATAAAATAGTAAATGCTAAAAAATTGCTCCAAGTTTTCGCAATTTTTCTTAACGCATTTTCTATTTTATTAGGGTCGGCAGTTCCGGGCTCCACTACGTTCGGTGCTTACGCACGCGCTTCGCGCCCCTCCATTGCCTAACGCATTTTACAATTACTCAAAAACTTCTCCGCTTTTTCCACCATATTTTCTTGCAGCCTTACAAACTGCGTTGTACAAAAGTTCATTTTTTGTACAGTTTGAACTTGCAACAATTACGCCGATTTTCATTTTTCCACCAATTCTCCATACATTTCTTTTGCAATATCAATCAAATCATCACTGAACAAAACAATTGTTACCTGCAGGTCTTTTCCAAACTCTTCAATTGTTTCTACAGCAACTTTCAAAGCTTCTTTTTTAGGATAACCATACACACCTGCACTGATTAACGGAAATGCAACAGTTTTACAGCCATTCTGTACCGCAAGTTCCAGCGATTTTTTATAACAAGACTGCAATTGCCTCTGACATTCATCCTTGCGCGATTGAGAATAAATTGGCCCGACAGTGTGAATTACATACGACGCACGTAAATTGTATCCTTTTGTAATTTTAGCATTTCCAGTTTCGCAACCGCCCAAAGTTCTGCATTCAGCTAAAAGTTCAGGTCCTGCAGCTCTATGAATTGCACCGTCAACTCCACCGCCGCCAAGCAACGAACTGTTTGCAGCATTTACAATTGCATCAACTGAAAACTTTGTTATGTCGCCTTTTGTTATTGATACCATTTTCTAAATCCCCTTACTCAAAAATTGATTCCATCGGCTGTTCATAACCTGGAATATCAATTGTAAATCCGCCGCAGTCTTTGTAGCCCAATTTTCTGTAAAAATGCTGGGCTTCTTCATCAACTTGAGTTGAAACGAGCAGCATTCCGTAGCCTTGAGCTTTCATGTCAGATTCCCAATGTTCCATCAGTTTTCTGCCGTAACCTTTTTTCTGTGCCTGCCAATCCACAAACAGCATTGTACAAAAAGGAGTGTTGTCCCAGAATAGATTGTAGCGTAAAATTCCAACAGGTTTTTCATCTTCAAAAAGAACATAACCCATTTTATCGCGCACTTTGATTTCGAACTGAGCTTCCGGTAAATGTTTGTCCAGTGTGTACCAGAAAGATTTATCTTTTGAAGTAACGTATTTTATTTCTGTCATATTAAATCCTTTACTAAGTGGTACTTTTTATTTCCATTTGGAATATCGTTCAACTCACCAATTATTCTATATCCATGTTTTTTATAAAACTCCGGTGCCTGCCAGCTCATTGTATCTACATGAACTGAATGTGCACCACGACGGAGTGCTTCCTGCTCGGCGGCTTCGAGCAGCCGGGATCCGATGCCCGAACGGCGATGATTTTCATCAACCCAGAGAATATCGATGTGCATCCAGCCCCAGTATGTTCCGCCAAGAATGCCCGCAATCACATTTCCGTTATCATCATATTCAACAATGTTCAAAAGTTCGTGATTATCAGGTCCAACCGCTTTATTGTTGAAGTCTTCAAGCGCGTGATTTACAAAATCAATTTCTTTATCAGTTGGATAAAAATTCATTTTTCGCTCTCCTTTAGTTCATTTAATATTTTCTGAACTAAGTCGTCTTTAGTTATTTCTGCTGTAATGTTCGTTTCATTCAAAACTTTGGAATAGTCTTTTGCTATCCACCATTCACGCAGCTGTTTTTCACCAAAATTATTGGAATTTGGTTTTGATTTATGTCGTCTCAAAGTTTCTTCAAATGGAATATCAAAGTAGTAAGCATATATTTGTGAACCATATAATTCCAGTGCAAGTTCAAATAAAGGTTTATACCAATCTGATTTTAATATTCCTTCAAGAATGACGATTTCACTATTTTTGCTTCCATAAGACAATAATTCTTTCATAAGAGGTATTGCAAGATTTTCCGCGCCATCTTTTACATTAAGCATATCGCGTCTTACGACATCTTGAGAAATGAGCATAGTATTACGGCCCAGTTTAGTTTGAAGCTCTTTTGCAACAGACGTTTTACCACTGCCAGAATTGCCTCTAAGAATTATCAGTTTATGCATTTAAGACTCCGTTTTTTTCAGAGGTTCCTTCAAAATATCATAAGTTTCCGTTTTTCTATATTTCCAACCCATAATTTCGTGCTCGCGGTAATCACGAAGCAAATCTAAATCAAGTTCTGCAATGAAAATGCCTTCATCACCAGGTGCTTCAAACTTACACATGTCACGAACGCCAGGTTCATCTCTTAGCCAGGCAACTCCGTCAAAAAGTGTTGAGTGTCCGTTACAATCAGGTTGACTGGATGGATAATTGCAAGTACAAACAGCAAGCATGTTTTCGTAAGCACGGGTTCGCAAAGCAGACAACCTGTTAATTTCCATTGGACATGCATTTGGAGCTAAAATAAGTTCGGCACCTTTGAGCATTAAGATTCTGGCACTTTCTGGGAATTCGCGGTCAAAACAAATCATTGAGCCAACTTTAACTTTATCTGCGCCTAAATCTAAATCTGCAACATAAAAATCTTTGCCGGAAGATAAAACTTTTTCTTCATCAAAATCGCAGGTGTGAACTTTTGAATAATGAAGCACTTCATTTCCGTTTCTGTCAAAAAGCATTATTGAATTAAGCGGCTTAGGCTGATTGCTTTCCTGAAAAGTAATTCCGATTGCCATTTGTAATTCCTTTGCCAGCTTCTTAAAGTCGAGGACAAAATTTGAATCGGCTGGGATAGACTGTTTTTCTAATTCAGTTTTGTCTTGTGGAATTTTATAACCTGTACTCCACATTTCCGGAAACAAAGCAATGTCTGCGCCCATTTTTTTTGCTTCGACACAAGCTGATTTTCCTTTTTCCAATTGTTTTTCAAGAGTATTTTCTGGCAATAACTGCAATAATGCGATTTTAATTTTCATTTATTTTTATCATCCTTTATATCTAAAGCATACATCGCTTCTGTGGCTTCTTCGCCTGTGTTCGGGTACACGCGCGGCCCGTCGTCCCAGATGAGGTGCATGCCGAGTTTTTCCATGACGCGGCGGGAAGCGGCGTTCCGCGTGTCACAGTGCGCGACGAGCTTTTTCACGCCGAGTGTCTCGAGTGCGAACTGCTTTATTTTCAAGGCCGCTTCCGTGCAGTAGCCCTTTCCCCAGAACGCGCGGTTGAAGATCCAGCCGAGTTCACATGCTGGATAAACGGAGGCTTCCATCTGGTCAATATCCAAATGATACGCGGCTATGTGGCCAATCAACTTTTGGGAAACTATTTCTACCACAGCGAACTCGTAAAATGCGGGTACATCCTTTTTCCATTCGTCTTCGCATTCCTGAAGAAAGGCACGTATATTTTCTTCAGGTACAACATAGCCCGGCTTGAACGAGAGTGCATACATAAACTTCACTGTCTCATAATCTGACTGGTACGCGTACACTGCCTCGAAGTCGCTTACAGAAAGTGGGCGGAGAATTAATCGTTCTGTTTCAAAAGTGATTTGATTCATCAGTTTTCCCTTACCGTAAATTCCGTCCACTCAATATGATTATATTGCATTACATCTGTAGAAAGTTTCATTCCAAGTTTTTCGTAAAATGGAATTGCGTTTTCGTTTGCAATGAGATAAACCGCAATGTCTTTTTCACCGCCTGCAATTTCGTGGGCTTTTTTCATAAGTGTTGAACCTATTCCCAACTTCTCGTAAGCGCGGTCAACTCCAAGGTCTGTTACATAAAGCCAGTAGCAAAAATCCGTAAGACCGAACAGTACGCCAACAATTTTTTCTTCATCCCGTGCAACCAGACTGATTGAAACATTTTTTACAAGCTTTTCAATTCGTTCCGCAAACCTTTCCTTTGGATACTGCGAACCCAGGTTTGTGCGCTTAAGAAATTCAATGTATTCCTGTGCGGTAAGACGTTCTTGTTTATATTCTATTTTCATTTTTACTCCACAATAGCCTTTTTTTTCCATAAAAATTCAAAAATGTATGGATAAATTTTCACCCCCTCACATTTTTATCCGTACAACTTGCAAAAACAACTATTTTTTTATCCTTACAAAATACTTTTCTTCATTCTCCGCAACAATCCGCCCGCCATTTTTCAACATAACTTTGAGCGAAGCTGCATTATCTTTATTCACACTCAGATAAAACTCGTCCTCGGGAATAATTGAACGGCCGTATTCCAAAGTAAGCGCAAGTCCTTTAGTTCCGTAGCCCTTACCACGAAATTTCTTTGCAATGAACTGTCCGATATGCCCGGCCCCTTCCCGAAGTGCATCATTCTGCCATGTTTTCCTCTGAGCTCTTCTACCAGATTTTCTGGCGGTTTTTCTTCACTTCCGAGCGGATCTTCTTCAGCTTGAGTTTCCGCTCCTTGCTCGCTTTTGTGGGCTTCGTCTTTATCCGCTTTTTAGGCACGACGAGCGCCTGGACAATGCGGTTTTCAAGGCGTGAAAGCGCAATCTCGCGGTTCCGCTCCTGATAGCGCTCGTCATCGACATCAAGGAAGAGCTCATCATCCTTGTTTAGGATTGCCTGAAGCTTGGTGCGGGTGCGCGTGCGCTCCTCCTCGGAAATGCCTTCAATGGCAGCAAGCGGCAGGGCGTGATGCACTTTCGTGTTCACCTTGTTCACGTTCTGCCCGCCGTTTCCGCCACTACGCGCGAAGCTCATCTGTGAATTGTTTACTATCGATTCATGCAGCAGCGTCCTGTTCATATTTTCAGTATAGCCGAAAATGCACATCCGTGTGAGTAAAGTTGTGGTTTATGTGTTACAATTATCCCCGAGGTGAATTA